>JAIPFN010000225.1 GCA_021736615.1 Phycisphaerae bacterium
CCGCGGCAAAGAATAAAACCGATGCCGCGATCGCCGCGATCCCCACCGACAAACCGTCCATGTTGTGAAGGAAGTTAAACGAGTTCATTATCATGACGATCCATATCACAGAAAGGGCGGTTGTGATGAATGTGTTTTCGATGAAAAGTTCGACGCGGATGTCGGCAAAAACGGCAGCGACCGTTGCGATGGCAAACTGAAAGAACAGTTTAATAAACGCACCAAGGTGTTTTTTGTCGTCCCAGAGACCGACCAGGTGCAAAGCAAGCGTGCATCCGACAATAACCATAAGACCGCTAAACTTGCCGAGAAAGCCTTCTGTATGGATCGTGATGTTTTCGCCAAGAAAGTTTAGGTGTCCCGGTGCGAGCAGGAATTTAACCGTTGCCGCAGCTGCAAGCAGAAAAATTATAATGGTCCAGCTGATAGCGATACCGCCGCCGAGGGGTATAACCGACTGATGAAAACGGTCGGCGGCAGGGCGGGCAACGAAATCACGCTTAAGCGATATACGCCGAACCAAAGCGGTCAATATCGCCGAGAGCGTAAATGACCCGGCCACCAAACACAATGCAAGTATGAAAATCATTTCATTTATTCCTTTAATTCAACAGTCTCTGCTTGCGTAGGGTTATCGCTTTTTTCTGTAAACTCTTCAGGATGTATTTTTTTGTATCTCGAAATAACCGATTGCATGTCTGAGTCATTCTTGTAATAGCAAAGCACAATAAACATATCTAATCTTTTATCTGGATCAGGGGAAGAGGAAGTATCCGAAATAGCCAAAGTTAAACACTCATCCTTATCATTAAGCCACTCTTGTATCCATGTTCGTAAGGTTACCCCCTTTGGAACGAAATCTTCTTTAACCCATGAATTCCTTACCTGGGTTTGAGGGTTCATGACAGAGTATTTCGTTCTAAACCATCCATTAGAATTGATTGTTGAATTAATATTTTGAATAAATTTTCGAGATGGTAATTCTTCTTTAAATTTATATGCTAGCACATACGATCCTTTAGGTCCACTAGAGTATTCTAAGTCATATGCTCCTTCAGGCGGCTTTAAATATTCAGGGAAATTGTCTGCGGCTGCTTCTGATTTTAATAATTCTACCTGTTTTTCAGTCTCGAAAAAACTATACACCTTGAAGGAACCCCAAGAAAGTAATGCAAGGAGTAAGATATAAATTGCAAAAGATTTATATTTATTAAGTTTTTTCATGGTTTTATTCGCTATTAAGCGTAGGTCAATCTTTCAATTCTCTAATCTGTTCGAGAAGCCTCTCGCGTACCTTACTAAGGAACCCATGGTACCGGTCGTCTATAAAGTCCGGGAACGTATATGAAAAGCTCTTCCATTTGCCATTGATGTAACTCAGCGTAAGTTCGGCGTAGATGTTTTCGCCGATATATATCCTGTGTGAGAAATTCTTTGTCGACGCGAGCACCAGTTTTGATAGTTCGACGATGCCCGGGTCCAGGTTGACCGGTCGCGGCAGGGCGGTGTCGATTTTTTTGGCGAGCTGCTCTTCGAGTTGATTAGTACGGTGCTTGATAGAGGCGAGTTTTCCCGGGTCGATAAGTTCTTTAAAAGTAACAAACTGCCGCAGGATATTTTCGCCTGTCTCGTCCTTGTAATAATCGGTTCGGTTAAATGGAAAGGTCTCGCTGACAAAATCGGACTCACCGAATTCGCTGCAAACTGCCTCTACAGCTGCCTGAAGGCATTCCTGATCGGCTGCCAGTATTCCGACGATCAATTTAACAGGCTGAGGCTGACGTATTTCCCACATTCAGGATTTCCGATTTTCGACTTACGATTTCGTTGTATTTTCGTACCGCCGGCATCCTGCCGGCTTTATTTTTTTTGGCTTGAAGCCTCCGTAACGGTCTAAAAAGCTGCGGGCTGGAAGCCCCCGCTACGTATTACTTTAGTTCATTTTTTAGCGACTCTACGATATTGACTATTTCGTTTGTACAGTCTGCGACGTCGACCTTTTTGCTGTCGGATTCTCTTCGGAGTTTGATCTCGACTTTACCTTCGGCGATAGATTTCTTGCCGATAGTAATCCGCACTGGAATACCAAGCAGGTCTGCGTCATTGAACTTTACGCCGCCGCGAATGTCACGGTCGTCGATAATTACATCAACGCCTTTTTCGAGCAGTTCGGCGTAAATCTTTTCGCCGGCTTCGGAGATATTTTCGTCGACGCCCGCCAGTGTGATTATCACCTGCCACGGAGCGATGCTGATCGGCCAGACAATGCCTTTATCGTCATTGCAAAGCTCGATAGCCGACGCCATGATTCTGTTGATCCCGATACCGTAACAGCCCATCAGACACGGGTGTTCCGTACCGTCTGCGTCAAGGAATTTCGCCCCGAGCTTAGTACTGTATTTCGTACCAAGTTTAAAAACCTGCCCGACTTCGATACCGCGTTTAAACAGCAGCGGTTTGCCCTGATAAGTATCGCCTTCGACGGCGTTGCGAATATCCATAACTTTAATGTTGTCGCCTTCAAGCGGGAAATCCCTGCCGGGCTTAACATTAACGATATGGTAATTGCTTCTGTTTGCCCCGCAGATACCCTTGTTCATAGCGACAACAGCGTGGTCGATGAAAACGGTTTCGGCTTTTGCTAAACAATCGCCGAAAGGCCCTGCAAATCCGACAGCGGCGTTGCTAAGTTCGACAACCATAGCTTCATCGGCTAGCTCGACGTGTTTACCGCCAAGTGCCTGTGTAAGTTTTTCAGGGTTAAGCTCGTGGTCGCCCCGCAGGACGATAACAACGGGCTTACCTTCGCAAACATAAATAAGCGTCTTGATGAGTTTATTCGGTTTGGCTTTGAGGAATTTGCAAACCTCTTCGATGGTTCCGACGTCAGGGGTATGCAGTTCTTTCATCTCTCCGACTTCGGGCTGATCGGCTGGTATTTCAACAGCGTCAACGTCGGCCTTTTCGATATTACCCGCATACGACCCGTCTTTGGTATAGACGATCACATCTTCGCCGTTTTCGCATGGCACGGTAAACTGGTGCGAACCGGATCCGCCCATCTCGCCGGTTTCGGCTTCGACGATGACATATTCGACTCCGCAGCGTTCAAAAATGCGGCAATAAGCATCGTACATCGCACGATAACTCTTTTCGAGGCTGTCTGCGTCGGCGTCAAAGCTGTACGCGTCTTTCATGGTGAATTCACGTGAACGCAAAACGCCAAACCGCGGCCGGAACTCGTCGCGATACTTAAAGCTGATCTGATACAGGTTGATCGGAAGCTGCTTATACGAGTTTATCTCACCGGCACCGATAAAGGTCATAACCTCTTCGGCGGTAGGCGACAGAACATTCCAGCGTCCGTGGCGATCTTCAAACTTGCCAAGCGTCTCGCCATAATCAATATTACGGCCCGTCTGCTCCCAAAGTTCCATAGGCTGAACGCTCGGCAGGAGAGTTTCCTGCGCCCCGGCATTGTCCATCTCCTGGCGGACGATGTTAGTGATCTTAAGAAGCACACGCTGACCGGCAGGCAGGTACGCATATGTCCCGCTGGCCACCTTACGCATAAGTCCTGCCCGAAGCATCAACTGATGGCTGATGATCTCAGCATCGGAAGGAACTTCTTTCAAAGTTGGTATAAACGCTTTACTGTATCTCATAGAAATCCCATGAAGAATAATCAATAATAACTAATAAATAATAAATCAATCGAGGTGGTCGAAAATATTGGAATAGAACTCAACGTACTTATCCTTGTTTTCCGTCTGACGCACAGAGATCGCGGCCCTTGGATGCTGATTGAGACATCCGGTGATGGCATAAGGAATCATGTAACCCCATTCCAGTTCCTCACGCATCGGGATCATATGATCCTGGATAACCTTAAGGATCGGTTCGAGTGAAAATTTAGGGTTCTTCAGGAATCCGACCAGCAGTTCCAGCGGACAGTTTCCCGCACCTCGGCCGATACCATAAAGCGAACCGTCAACCATGTTAGCGTCATAGCGAATACCTTCTATGGTGTTGGCAAAGGCGAGTTGCTGATTATTGTGGCAGTGCATGCCGATACGTTTGCATGGCAGATGCTTCTTGTACAGTTCCACCATATGGTGTATCTGCTCGGAGAAGAAATACCCATAGCTGTCAACAACACAAACTGTGCTAACTGGGCATTTTGCAACCTGGTCAAGTGCTTCGATAAGCTCGAATTCGTTTTCCGCCGAGATAGCCATGATGTTTATGCAGGTCTCGTAACCGAGATCGTGGCACATATTCGCCGCAGCGATGGCTTTGTCGATGTCTTTGACGTAAGTGGCAACCCGAACAAGGTCGACAGGGCTTTCATCAACAGGCTTAAACACCTGGTCGAGCATCCTGTGAGCGTCGATCATAATGCTGATCTTCGTATTCGATTCGATACCGTCGATAACCCGCAAAATCGCTTCGTCATCACAATACTTCCATTCGCCAAACTCCGCCGGCGTGGCATATTCCCTGCTCGAACGATAACCCATTTCGATATAATCGATACCGGCATCGGAGACGCCTTTATAGACGGCACGGACAAATTCATCAGTGAAGTAATGATTATTAATAAGACCGCCGTCCCGAATTGTGCAATCCAGAACCTTAATTTCTTCTCTGTACATTTTTGCTCCCTGCCTGGTAGGCAAACTGTTGTCAGTCTAATAAAGACCCGTTAATGTTTTCTCGACCAAATCCCTGTCTACGTCGACTGCCCATTGGCCATCCTTGCACAGGGCTTTTCCGATATCTTCAAGCAGCACGAATTTCGGCCACTGATTAACTGCTTTTTTATCACGTTTTACGATGTTAATCAACTTATTTTTATCAATTTCGGCGGGTATTCTAACCGGAACCTGCAATTTTCGCAAAATTTCCTCGATTCTACCGAGCCTGCCGCCGCCAAGCCCCATTTCCTGCTCGATCATCCCGGCCCCGATCATCCCGATTGCCACGCATTCGCCATGCAGCAGATCAAACCCGCTCGCTGTCTCAACGGCATGTCCAATCGTATGCCCATAGTTGAGGATTCGACGCAAATTCTGTTCTGTCGGGTCCTTTTCAACCACCGAAGCCTTGATCGAACAGTTTTTCAGAGCAATTTCTTCGAGAACGTCCTTATCACGCTTTAAAATAGCGTCAATATTCTTCTCATAGAACTCAAAATACTCGCTATCGGCGATCAAAGCGTGTTTTACGCCTTCGATCAGCCCCGCGCGGTACTGACGGTCGTCAAGCGTATTCAGCGTTTCAACGTCAATAAACACCGCCTCAGGCTGCCAGAATGCCCCAAACGCGTTTTTGCTGATGCTTGAATCAACCCCTGTTTTGCCGCCAACGCTGGAATCGGCATGCGAAACCGTAGTCGTTGGAATCTGCACAACCTTGACCCCGCGTTTAAATATCGCTCCGGCAAAGCCTGCAATATCGCCAACCGTCCCGCCGCCAAGTGCAATAATCAGCGTATCCCGCCCAAAAAACGCCTTTTCGAGCTGTTCAATGATCGCGATGACAGAATCGATATGCTTGGAAACCTCGCCGGGAGGATCAATAGAGTAGACAGGGGGGCAATTATCACCAATGAGACTCGCAAGATGTCCGGCGGTGACGACGTTAGCGTCGGTAACCACGAACTTCTGAAGTTCCGGATAATCCGCCTCCAGCCGCTTCCAGACACCGCAAAGCGACCCCGCCTCTATAAAGATAGGGTAACTGCCCGCAGCAACTTCCGGTATTTTAACATCAAGCCTGACCATAATAAAATCCTAAAAGAGGCTATTATATAATATTCAGCAAGCAAAACAAAGCAAAATCTCGATTGAAAAGCCGATGTACGGCAATATAGATCTTCACATTAAACAGCAGCGTGGAGCGCAAGCGACATGCCAATCAGCTGACTATAAAGTGAACGAATAAATGGCGTACTTTTACCAGTAAAAAATCTTTAAGCTTATGTATTGCCATTCGAATTGTGATACGCAGGATTTAATAACAAATCTCAGCGTGTATCGGGTATTGGCCGAGTTTTTCTCTGCCGCCCAGTGCCTTTAGTTCTATCAGGAATGTCAGGCCGACGATTTTTGCGTTGAGCAGTTCGACCAGTTCGACCGCTGCGGCCATTGTTCCGCCCGTGGCGAGTAGGTCATCGACCAGGAGAACGGATGCACCGTCTTCGATAGCGTCTTTATGGATTTGAACCGTGTCGGTACCGTATTCGAGGTCATACTCGACAGATTCGGTTATATGCGGAAGTTTGCCCGGCTTGCGAATCGGGATAAAGCCTGCTCCAACTGCCCGTGCGACAGCCGATCCAAAAATAAAACCTCTCGCCTCGATAGCCGCAACATAGTCAATTTTTTGCCCTCTAAAAGGCTCAGCAAGCGCCTCGATAGCCGCAACAAGAGCATCTTTATCGCTCAGCAGGAGGGTAATGTCACGAAATAAAATTCCCTTTTTAGGAAAATCCGGAATATCTCTGATATAATCTCGAAGTTTAATAGTATCTGCCATCAAATAAATCCTTTTATGTATCGCCGGCATCTTGCCGGCATGGTATTATTGAATATCCATACTGCTACACTACGTTTTAGAGAAAGCCGCGGGCTAGAAGCCCCCGCTACAGTAACATCAACTCGTTAAGTTGCGCAAGTGCGTTTCTCTGTATCTGCCGAACTCTTTCCCGCGTAAGCCCTAGTTCTTCGCCGATCTCTTTAAGCGTTAGTGTCTGGTGTCCGTTAAGTCCAAACCGCAGCGTCAAAACCTTCGCCGCTCTCGGTTCAATCTCTTCGAGCAGATGCACAGCTTTTGAAAGTTCCTCTTCATTGCCGAGGATGTCTTCCGGTGAAGCCATTTTACCGTCTTTAATTGTATCGTCAAGTCCTCCGCCTTCTTCATTCGAATCGCCCTGGAAACCTGCGTTTACCGTGGCGAATATCTCCTCAACAGCCTTGGCCTTTTTGATCGGCAGGCACATTGCCTTGGCCATTTCCTTAAGTTCCGGCTCACGAGACAGCGTATTTTCCAGCTGGGCACGCGTATAACGCCACTGGTTAATAAGCTCGACCATATATGTAGGGATGTGTATCGGCTGGGAGTTGGTAAGAAGTGCCCGCTTGATGCTTTGTTTGATCCACCATGCCGCATAAGTGCTGAATCGTACCTCATACTCCGGGTCAAAAGAGTCGACCGCACGTATAAGTCCTACATTTCCTTCTTCGATCAGGTCGCCGAGAGGCATTCCCCTACGCGAGAATTTCTTGGCAATGCTGACCACCAGACGAAGGTTGCTGCAAACCAGCCGTTCCCTCGCCTCCGGGTCATCGAACTCCATGACGAGATTGCCAAGCTCTTTTTCCTCTTCCCAGCTGAGAAGCGGAGATTCGTTAATTTCCTTCAAATATTCGCGGATGGTTGCATCAAATATCATGAAATAGCTCCCGCCCCAATACCGAAAAATCGAGGTATATGGGCATCTTAAATATTAAACCGGTTACATAAAGCCTTATCGGACTTACCTGCCGTTAGGGATTAACCCCATATACCTATCGGCTAGTTGCCTGTCAGGGTTTAATGTCAAGTGCCGACAGTTAGTAAAGGAACATTATTTTCCCGCTGCAGATCAGAGACGTAAATGTAGAGATTATAAAGTCAGTATTCCCCGTTTATTCGTAACTCTAATACTATTTTAAGCAAACAATAATAAAAAATCAATAATAAATATAAAAAAAGGCTCAACTCCCAAAAAGTTGGTAACGTCATCATTCATCGCAGACATAAGTGATTACTGCTTAAGTTGTTACCTAAGTATTAACAACTGTTTTTTCCTTAAACGATCAATTTATTGTATATTTCTGCGTTAATTCTTCGCTGGCAATTTATTCTTTTTAATGTTATCCTGATAAGCTATAGTGATTTGGTTGGGTATTCGTGTAAATATTGTTTATTTTGAGAATTGGATATGCTGCATAAGATATTGTGTAAACAACAGCTTTCGGAGAATGTTTTTCGGATCGAGGTCGAGGCGGCGTTGATCGCGCGGGCCCGCAAGCCGGGTCAGTTTGTTATTGTCGGTGTTGTCGATGAATACAGCGAGCGGATTCCTTTGACTATTGCCGGCGCTCATCCGGATAAGGGGACGATCGAGCTTATTTTCCAGCGTGTCGGCAAGAGTACCGCCGAGATGGCTGATATGAACGAAGGCGACAGCCTGGGCTATATCGCAGGTCCCCTCGGTCAGCCAACCCACATTGAAAAGGTTGGCACCGTCGTTTGTGTCGGCGGCGGGATCGGGAATGCTCCTTTGCTTCCCATAGCGACAGCGATGAAAGAGGCGGGCAATAAGGTTATCAGCATCATCGGTGCGCGCGATAAGAGTCTGATTATTCTTGAGAATGAGTTTGCGGCTATCAGCGATGAGCTTATCGTTGTTACAGACGATGGGTCGTATGGCCGCAAGGGGCTGGTTACCGAGCCTTTGGCGGAGATTTGCGAAAATGAAAAGCCGGACCTGGCTATTGTGATCGGGCCGACTATCATGATGAAGTTTTGCTGTAAGACGACCGAGCCGTTCGGCGTTCATACGCTTGTTTCGCTTAATACGATCATGGTTGACGGAACGGGTATGTGCGGCGGGTGCCGCGTAGAGGTCGGCGGTGAGACGAAGTTTGTCTGTGTCGACGGACCGGAGTTTGACGGCCATAAGGTTGACTTCGACCAGATGATGCGTCGGCTTGGTGCGTATAAGGTGCAGGAGCAGAAGGCTCTTGAAGAGTATAAGCACAAATGCCGGTTTGGCTTAAAAAATGAATAATGAAGGAAACCGACTTCGGCGGAGACTATTTTAATTACACTAGGGATTTATTTCTGATGGATGATAATAAGATGTTGGAAGAGTTGTTGGAAAAACAAGCGGCTGGTGAGCTTAAGCCAAAGATGCGTTATGAGATTCTCGTGCAGGATATGCCGGTTCAGGATGGTACCGAGCGCCGGAGCAATGTCAGTGAGGTTGCTCTTGGGTTTTCTGAGTTGCAGGCTCGGCTCGAGGCTATGCGTTGTTTACAGTGCAAGACGGCTCCGTGTATGAAGGGCTGTCCGGTGAAGATTCGGATAAATGATTTTGTCAGTGCTATTGCCGAAGGTGATTTCAAGCAGGCTCTTGCGGTTATTAAAGAAAATTCGCTTTTGCCGGCTGTTTGCGGCAGGGTTTGTCCGCAGGAAGTTCAGTGTCAGGAGACATGTACTGTCGGTCTGAAGTTTAAAGATGTTGAAAAGTCGGTCTCTATCGGGCGGCTTGAGCGGTTTGTCGCCGACTGGGGACGCGGTAAGGGCGGTGTGCCCGAGGTCGCTGCCGAAACTGGCAAAAAGGTCGCCGTCGTCGGTTCCGGGCCGGGCGGTATTGTCGTTGCCGCAGATGCCCGCCGCGCGGGTCATGATGTGACATTGTTCGAGGCGTTCCATAAACCCGGCGGCGTGCTTGTATATGGTATTCCGGAGTTTCGTCTGCCTAAGGCTATCGTTGCCGAAGAGATCGACGTTCTCGAAAAGATGGGCGTTAAGATCGTGTGCAACTTTATCGTCGGTCGCACTCGGACTATCGATGAGCTTATGAAAGAAGACGGTTTCGA
>JAIPFN010000226.1 GCA_021736615.1 Phycisphaerae bacterium
AAGGATTTGGATTTTTCGACGACTATCGATGACGGGCACCGTTTTCGTGTCAACGCTCATTACCAGCGGGATACGATAGCTTTGTCTTTCAGGGTAATCTCCAATGTCATCCCTCCTCTCGAAGACCTTCACCTGCCCGAGATAGCACGGCAGCTTACCGAACTTCCCAGGGGACTTGTTCTCGTGACCGGTCATACCGGTTCCGGTAAGAGTACCACGCTTGCTTCGATGATCGGTGAGATCAATAATAAAAAGAGTAAACGCATTATTACGCTTGAAGATCCCGTCGAGTATGCCCTGGAAAACGGCAGCTGCATGATCGAACAGCGTGAGATGGGTGCCGACTGCACCAGTTTCGCATCCGGTCTTCGCCATGCTTTAAGGCAGGACCCCGATATTATAATGGTAGGTGAAATGCGTGACCTCGAGACGACCAGTTCGACTATTACGGCAGCAGAGACCGGTCACCTGGTTTTCTCTACGCTGCATACGGTTAACGCCTCGCAAACTGTCGAGAGAATAATCGATATTTATCCCTCCGGTCAGCAAAACCAGATCCGCGCTATGCTCTCCAATACTCTCCAGGCGGTTATATCACAGACATTGTTCAAACGCATAGATCAGCCCGGCATGGTTCCCTGTGTCGAGATACTTTTGTGTACCTCGGCTGTTCGCAACTGTATTCGCGAGGGCAGGGTCTTTGAGATACCTAATGTAATCGAGACGTCAAGGCGGCTTGGAATGCAAAGCATGGACCACAGTATCGCCGATATGTTCCAGAAGGGCTATATCGGTCGGGATGAGGCAATACTACGTTCGACAAATCCCGCCAAGATGGAAAAGCAACTCTCAGCAGTGGCGGTTTAGCGAGGGTCTTGAATCCAGGGAAAAACTGTCGGTAAGATGCCGGCGGTGCAATTTGTCTTTAGCTTGAAAAGAGAAAAAATGGCAGTTTTGGAACAGACATTAAAGAGTACTCCTGAGATGGGGAAATTTGCACAAGGTGCTGCAGCGTCAGTCGCGTCAGTCGGCGGCGGTACTGAAGAAACCACGATGCATAAGATAATGAACTTCAGTTACGAAAGGGGGCCTAACCGAAAAGATATTCTGTTTTTCACGAATCAGCTTTCCGTAATGATACGTGCCGGTATCAGTTTGCAGGAAGCACTCGAATTGATCAGCGAGCAGGTGGGAAATAAGAAGTTTAAGGTGATTTTGTGCGACCTTAAAGAGCGGATAGAAGGCGGTCAAAGTTTTTCCCAGGCGCTCGCCGAACACCCTAAGCAGTTCAGCAATCTTTATGTTAACATGGTCGCAGCCGCCGAGCTTTCGGGTTCTTTGAGTTCGATGCTTTTGCAGTTGTCCGAATATCTCGACGAGGAAGCCGATACACGTTCCCAGGTTATCGGGGCGATGGTTTATCCTGCTATCATCGCGATGATGGCCGTCAGTTGTACTACTTTCCTTATGATGTTTGTTCTGCCCAGGTTCCTTAAGGTTTTTGAAGGCAAAGAGCATTTGCTGCCCGTACCTACTAAGATGGTGATGGCGACAAGTACGTATATGCGTGGTTACTGGCACGTTAATATCGTCTGCCTGATAGCTTTTATCATTGGCTTTAATCTATTCATTAAAACCGAAGCAGGTAAGAGATTGTGGCACCAGGCAAAGCTTAAAATACCCCTGCTTAAGACGCTTTTCAGCAGCCTTTACATTACCAGGTCCCTGCACACTATGGGAGTTCTTACCAACGCCGGTGTTCCCGTTCTCGATACGATTTCGATTACCGCGTCAATTACCGGTAATGTTCTTTTCGAGGAGATGTGGCGCGGTACCCATGAAGAGGTTCGCCAGGGCAAAAAGATAGCCGCCAGTCTTGAAAGGTATGGGCTGATGCCCACTAGTGTCATCCAGATGATTCGCAGCGGCGAAGAATCCGGTAGCTTAGGCGATGTTCTTAGAGATGTCTCGGCGTTTTACGGCAGGGAACTAAAATCGGTTATCAAGATGGTCACCTCGATGATCGAGCCTATTATGATCGTTCTTATGGGTGTTCTTGTCGGTTTTATCGCAAGTAGTATTATTCTGCCTATCTTTAAGATGTCCAGTGCCGTTTCATAGAAGGGTGTGGTTTAACATGAAAAGATCAGAGAATAAAAACAGGTCGGCCTTTACACTTATCGAGGCGCTTATCGCGACGGTACTTATAGGTGTTGCCGTTGCGGCGCTGATAACATCGAATATCTCTCATACCCAGGCCAACGCTTACGGGATGCACACTTCGACAGCGGAGTTTTTAATCGAAGAGATCAGGGCAATGACGCTGCCTATGGCTTTTGTCGAACCTGATGAAGTAGTCGACACTTTCGGAACCGATGACGGTGAAATTGGTGTCGCTGACTTTGACGATCTTGACGATTTCGACGGGGTTACGTTTAGTCCTCCTGTTGATGTAGGCGGAAATGTTCTTAACGATTTTTCCGAGTACAGCCAGGTTATTAAAGTTGAAAGTGTAGATCCCGCGGATTTTACAACTGTCGTTGACGATTTCACCAGTTCGATAGTTCGGGTATCCGTAAGCATTGTAATGAATGGTAAAGAAGTTGATTCGACCAGTTGGATAATAACAGAAAAGTAACCGGGGACTTTATGATGCGAAATGTCAGGCAAAAAAATAGCGGCTTTACAATAGCCGAGATGCTTCTTGCGATGACGATCACTGCACTGCTGCTTACTGCTCTAGCTGCCTCGATCAATGCTTCCATGGTAAACCTCAACGCAAACGAAGGTATCTATAAGACGATCAATAATGCCCGCCAGACACTTAGCAGGATGACTTCGGAGTTGAGGACATCTCAAGGCGTTGCGGTTTATGAAGCCTTTGGTCTGTGTACATTTGTAAATGCTGAAGGTGAAACGATTTCATATTGGCGTTGGGGCGGAAATGATACATTTGGCTTGAAAAAAGATACAGTATACCTGACCAGGGATTCCCAAAACTATGTTTTATGCAGCGGCGTTAAGGATATATCTTTCACCAAAGGCCTTGACCCCGCCGACCCCAATGTAGTGCGGAACGTGCGGATATCCATGACTGTTAATCACGGAGACGTGACAAAAAAAATGGCCACAGCAGCAGTAATAATGAGAAACATGCCTTAATTAGCAATTAGCAATAATCAATAATAAATAATAAATAATAAATATGGAACATCCCGGCTTTACGTCGGGAATCAATCGAAAAGGTGTGTTTGGGGCAGGTAGCATCTGTAGTGCTGTGCGAACAGGCCGATCGACCTCATCGCTATTATGCTAAGCATTCTTGTCGCTATGCAGGCTATCAGGCCTATGACAGCAACCAGAGGCCCTTTTCCGATCATTTCCTGAAACCCTCCTAACGTGTAGTGAATCGCGGCAAATTGGGTCAGTATCGCAGTTGCGGTCAGCAGTGCCGTTGTCAGGTATTGACCGAATGCCTTGAAGATCGGCAAAACCATCATACCCGGGTGGAAGACCATCCACATTTCACGGCCGGCGGCGATTGTAAGTATCGCCATCGGAAAGAAAAAACAGCCCGCAAGAAATATCGGAACTTTCACCGTATAGGGAAGCGTGATGTCAAGTGATGATTCGGTGATGGCTGCGATAACCGCAAAAGGTATCTGGGTGATAAGGAATGCCGCAACGATCAGGTATGTCGATTTGACTATGTTCCAGAAAAACGCAAAACCGAAATCCACGTCAACCTCGGGCAATTCGTCAATGGCAAAGGCTACTGTCGCGACGATCTCGAAGTAATACCAGAACAAACAGCCGTTGACGATGAATACGGTTATGAGTCCCAGCGGCACCTGAAGACGGAACCCCGGCAGTGTGACGGAAAAATCCATATACCCCACGAAATATTCCAGCGAAACCATCAGTGCGAAAAAAATCAGTATCTTTGCGTTTTCCGGGTTTATGAAGACTTTCCATGACTCGATAAGTGCCCGGCGGTAATAGCCCGGCAGCGGGTCATGCTCAAAAGTTTCAACCGCCGGCTCGGATCCGTCATGTTCCGGGATAAGGAAGGTTTTATTGCAGGTCATACAACGTGCCCGCCGTCCGGCATGACGCTCGGCAAAGGCGCACAGTGTATTGCATCCCGGGCATCTAAAGGTTATAGACATTATAAGTTTGACCCCTTACAATCCTTCAAACTTTCACCTGTCACCTGTCACCATTCACCTTTCACCTTTCACCTGTCACTAAAGCATATCCGCATCCGTGTTCATTGCGTCTACGAAGCTCTTAGGATGGTTTGCCCATTTTTGTGCTTCCAGCAGATCGATCTGTCCGACCTTTACCAGCCTTGCCAGATGCCTTTCCAGCGTTATCATTTTTTCGTCGGTCTGGTTTTTAGTCTTTGTCTGCATCTGCGAGTAGATCTGTTCGATCTTTCCGACCCGGATAAGGTTTGAAGATGCATGGTTGTTATTGAGGATTTCCATCGCGACAATTCTGCCGGAGTTGTCTTTCTTTGGAATCAGTTTTTGGCTTATCACGTATGCCAGTCCCAGTGAGAGCTGGTTTTTGACCTCATCCTGCCTGCCGGAAGGGAAGAAGTCCAGAATCCTCGTGATCGAGCCTATCACGTCACGTGTGTGCAGTGTTGAAAAGACCAGGTGGCCGGTTTCGGCGGCTGTCAGCGTCATCGATACGGTTTCGGCATCTCTCATTTCGCCGACGAAGATGATGTCCGGGTCCTCACGCATCATCGAGCGAATCCCGTTGCTGAAACTGTCGACATCTCTGCCGACTTCCCGCTGCGAGATCATCGCGTTTTGCTGGTCGAAGAGATATTCGATCGGGTCTTCAAGCGTAATTACCCTGCACGGACGCGTCTTGTTGATCCTTTCGATAAGAGAGGCGATGGTCGTGCTTTTGCCCGCACCGGTAATCCCGGTAAAAAGCACAAGCCCGTGTTTGCGTTTTACAATATCCTTCCAGACATCGCTTGGAAACCCGATTTCTTCCGGTATAGGGATTTTGTTTCCAAGCGCCCGTATCGCCGCAGACAACCCTTCGTTGTCAATGAACGCGTTGATGCGGTACTGCAGACTTCCGCTTATATAGGAACAGTCAACGGCGTTTGATTTTTTAAGTTCGGCGATGCCTTTCTCCCCGAGCAGCGGATAGATCAGCCCCTCGGCAATTTCCCTGGTGACGGGCGACCCTTTCATCCGGATCAGGTCCCCGTCAACCCGGTAGGCCGGCGTCGTTGAGATCTTTATGTGCAGGTCCGAGATTCGCATCGCTCCGTGTTTCTCAAAGTAAGCCAGCATGTCGGCGATGCTTAAGAGGACGCCGTCCCCTCCCGGATATATCTTGTCGTTTATCGAGTATTCTTTGGCCATTCAGGCAACTCCTTATTAGAGAACAAATCTTTATGCCAACATTCTACTATATTGAACCGACTTTTGCAAATTAGAATATCCTGATTTCAAAAAAAGAGGCCCTGATCATCTGCAATCAGGACCTCTGTTGGTACTACAATCTTTAAACTTCTTGTTTTTTATGCGCGTTTTTTAAAAAGAACTTTTACAATTCTTTATTGAATAACGAGTTACATTAAAAAATCCGCAACACCGACTTCTGCTTTTTTTCTTTTTTTAAAAAAAACTTTCTTTTTTTCTTCATGAGTTTCATGTTCTTCATGGTTATTAAAAATCCGTGTCAATCCGTGAAATCCGTGGTTAGGTTTTTGTGTTGCGGCCAGGCCGCCCTAAGCTTGTAATAGTTTTATTGTTTGACTCACTTCGAGAAATCCGGCCTTGTCGTATCGCCGCCGGTTCCTCTTAGCTTATGAACCTTTGCCGGTTTTCCGGTTTCTTCCAGATGGTCGATCATTTCGTCGATCTCCATGCATCGTTTTTTCATCTCGTAGAACCCGTGCCACCACGCGTAGTCCGGCGCCATCATTGCCGCCCCGAACCTTGCTCTTCTACCTTCGTGGTGCCATAGCTCGTAGAGTTCGATCTCGATTTTCTCGTCCATCAGATTGTCTTTATTGAGAAGTTTTTTCTCGTAGAGTTTCCCGACCTTGGCTTTCATCGGTATGAAGTAATCATCGTTATAGGTTTTGACAACCGCGTCGAGCCTGTTGAAATGCCCGTCCGTCCATGCCGGGCTGTGGCATGCAAGGCAGACCTGTTTCATTTTTTCGCGTTCTTCTTTCCAGTCCGTTTTTGCCGGCCACGGCTTAAATTCGCTGGGCCTTACCGTTACCGGTGCCTGCGTCTCCCACGCCAGCCGTTCGGTTACGTCGTGCGTTCCCTTAACCCCGTTGATCGCCGACATATGGCATGTCGAGCAGGTAGGGGCCCTGTAGTCAACGCCCGGCGTCCATGTCCCCGGTGCAGAGTCCCATTTCCATTTATCGCCCTCGGTCGCGTAGATCGCACCATGCTTGGATTCGTGATATATCTCGATCTGCGGGTGATCCGGGCCCAGGTGGGACTGTGCGCAAGCTTGGGGTTTTCTCGCTTCGGCGACGGAGAATTTATGTCTTGTGTGACAGCTCGAACAGCTTCCAAGGCTGCCGTCCGGGTTCATTCTGCCGACCCCGACATTCGGCCAGGTCAGCGGGTCGAAATTACCCTTTTTGTCGATCTTGACAACCGTACCATGGCAGGCGTAGCAGCCCGTCGTACGTTCGATTTCGCTGTTAAGCCCCTTAGCGAGCCATGAGTCCTTGATGTTCCACATTATTTCGATGGTGTTGGCGTGCTTGCTCTTTGCGTACTCGGCAGCTTCTGTCGGATGGCAGCGTGAGCAGTCTTTAGGCGATACGATTGCACTTACAGGTACATCGCTGTAATCGGAATGTTTGACGCTGATGTCCTTGTCGGCAGCGTCTGCTTTATGGCAGTCAATGCATGTAACGCTTGCATGAGCGTGCCTGCTTTCGGCCCAGTCGGCGACCATCCCTTTGCTTTGTTCGGCATGACAATCGATGCAGCCTTGCCCTTCTTCGCTGATCTTTCGTTCGATCCGGTAGGTCTTGACCTGCGGCGCATTAAGGTTTTCCCCTTCGCCAAAAGCAGCCGAAGTCATAACCGTAATTAATACACAAAACAATAAATTAAGTTTAGCTTTCATATTCACTCCTGAAAATTTCATAATCGTTCACACTTCTCAAATGTTTTTTTACGAACTTCTCAATACTCTGTAGCAAAAAAGAAAAACAGGCCCAACTCACAAAAGTTGCAAGCGGCATTTCACAAAATACGCCCCGCTGTTTTTATTTCGTTATTCGATATTCCTTGTTGAGTGTTGGTTATTCGCTTTTTCCACTTACTACTTACTACTTACTACTTACTTTTCTTTTGGTTGCGGCTAGACCGCCCTAAGTTAATTTGTACTACAATCTTTCAACTTCTTGTTTTTTATACGCGTTTTTTAAGAACAACTTTCGTAATTTTTTACCTAACAAAAAGTTACATTAAAAATCCCACAAGACCGACTTCTGCCTTTTTTTTTAAAAAAATCTTTCTTCTTTTCTTCATGAACTTCATGTTCTTCATGGTTATTAATAATCCGTGTCAATCCGTGAAATCCGTGGTTCTGGAACTCTCATCGTTCATTCAGAAAACAGTTTTGCCTGCCGTTCATGCCCGACATTTTCGTGGCAGTCAACGCACCGCGTTCCCTCTTTGTCGGTATCGTTGATCGCGCTGGTATGTGCCATTCTCGCAGCAGACGAACCAGGTTTGTCCAGCAGATTCTTATGACAATGCAGGCACCGCTCGGACGGGAAATGTTCGACGATTTTTTTTCTCATCGCCTCGCCGTCATATTCGCCGCCAAATTTATGCATGTACATATCCTTTGCCCCAGCCAATCCCTTGCTGACCAGGTGATCTATATGTTCCTCTTTCGGCGGCAGATGGCAGTCAACACACTGTGCCTGAAGACCATGGATATTTGTCCCATGCGCAGAAAGTTCCCAGCTCCGATAAGCGGTATTCATCTCATGACATTGAGTCCCGCAGTATTTGGAAGTCGAAACAGGCTTCATCGCCGCTTCCAGTATGAAAAAACCGGCAACAGCTGCCAAAAACCCAAGGATAAAGGGCACCTTGTGTTTCTTTACGCCAATAAATATCTTTTTCAGGGTCGCCATATTTAATCAATCGTCATATAATATAGATCAGGTTGAATCTGTTTTGCTCGCAAATGATGAAAAGCATTGCAAAACATAAGTAAGACTAATGTGGTCAGGTATCAATGTCAAGAATAAATAAAGATTTAAAAGTTTTTTATATGCAAATTCGAATTGAAGAAGTCAGGCAACCTTGCTTTTCTTGATATTTTTAGCCTTAGGAAAAGTGAACGTGGACTTTTTTTGAAGTAATGCGTCGCCAAACTCAAGTATCATTTAATTGCAGGGGCCACTGACGCTGCTGTCGGGTTCGGAACTTAACCCGAAGCAGTACGTCAGTAGAAAAATACTCATAGAAGACGCTGTAAGTAAGGCCATGAAACGAACGCTTCTCAACACACATACAGACATGTTACGATTCCTGGCATAGCCTATTCCTTATACAGAGACACTAAGCAAACCATAAGTTCTATATTTCAGACGCGCAAATACACGCCGCTTACAGGCCCCCATATGACTTACAGCTATTTTTTATTTGAACTGGATCAAATTTCAGTGACCAGGTCACTGCATTTTCTCACCAGTTATTTCAACATCCTTGCCCATTCCCTTCCAGGTGTTACAGCCGGTCATAAAAAACATGGACGTTAGCAGCATTACCAGTGTTGCAATTATGACAAAATTTCGCTTTTTCATTTTTGTTCCCTTTATTAGATTTCCGATTTACATTTTTATAAAGCTTAATTTGTTCGGTTCAATTAAGCTCTATACTGTTAAAGTTAAATTCAAAGTAATTTATACTACAATCTTTCAACTTCTTGTTTTTTTATGCGCGTTTTTTAAAAAGAACTTTCACAATTCTTTATTGAATAACAAGTTACATTAAAACTCCGGTAACACTAACATCTGCCCTTTTCTCTTTTTTCTCTGTGGTCCTCGGTGTCCTCTGTGGCAAAAAAGAAAAACAAGCCCAACTCACAAAAGTTGCAAGCGGCATTCCACAAAACACGCACAGCTGTTTTATTTCGTTATTCGATATTCCTTGTTGAGTGTTGGTTATTCTTTTTTCCCAACTTACCACTTACCACTGTAATATGGTCACAAGGGTCTTCCACTAATGAGTCTGAACAAAACGGCGATGATTGCAATCACAAGGAGAACGTGAATCAGACCGCCCATCGTATAGGACGTCAGTAATCCCGCAAGCCATAATAACACCAGAACAACAGCTATCAAGTAAAGCATCTTAAATTTCCTTTCGTTTATTTACACAAACTGACCGAATTCGGCCTTAATTACAATGTAAGTCAACTTTTAGCAAAGACCTACAACAAATTCTTTTTTTATTAAAACAGCCTCGGCCTTTTGGCCGAATCCTTCCCTAATCCCTAAAACCTAGCACCTGGTCCCTTCAAACTGGCCAACCGGTCAGTTTGAGTTATTTAGCGTTTATCGCATCCGG
>JAIPFN010000227.1 GCA_021736615.1 Phycisphaerae bacterium
CGGAATCGCCATCAACAGGGCAATGCTCGTTTCTATGGGCTGTAGAATTTGTAAGGACTGTTCGGATAGAAAAGAATGTCCTGTAGACATCGATAACGTACCGGCTGGGTGGGGCGCAAACCGTATCAAAAATCTTATCGGATCATGGCATAACCAGCTTATCGAAGTGATGGGTGCTATGGGACTTCGTGAGGTGCGTCGTCTTCGCGGTGAGCTTGGACGTGTGATGTTCTTTGACGATCTTGAAAAAGACAACCTTTCGCCATTCTTTGGGAACAGAATCAATACGCTCGAAGAATCGCTTGAATTAGCGGCAGAGAAGAAACTTAAGGACCCGGCTAAAGAAGCACAGATTCTTAAAGATTACCCGCCGGTCGACGAAAGTCTTGTCGCCAAGTGTCCCAGCAGGTTTAGAAATTCAATGGCGGTTTATAAGGTTTCCAGAACGACCGATTGCATTTCCTGCGGCAAATGTGCTCAAGTTTGCCAGTACGGCGTCCACGTAAAGGCCGGAAAAAGAATGCTCGCTCCGAGAAGCGAATTTTGCCGCGGTTCGAAGGTTTGCAGGGAAGAAGGCAAATTCTGTGTGAACAATTGTCCGGTAGAGGCTCTGCGTGTCGGACCGGATCCGATGTGGAACGCTTTCGGCGATCCTCGATGGACGCAGGAATTGCTCGCAAGTACGTGGCAGCAGGCCGAAGACGGAATGCCATCGGACAGAGATTTTGAGTATAAGCAGGGCGCGTCCGGCGGCGGTTTTGACAGGATCGAAATCGCTTTCCCCGACGAAGTACCCGATATGTCATTTAAGCCCGAAGATGTCGATCTCGGAATTACGCTTAACAAGAGCAATGACGGCAGACCGGAAGTTCCCATCGGGATTCCATTCTACGGCGGCGGTATGAGTTACGGCTCGATCTCGCTGGATACGATACTTGCCCGTGCAAAAGCGTATAAGACGTTCAATTCGTTTACGTGCTCAGGCGAGGGTGGATTCCCTGCTGAACTGATGGAATTTGGCGATAATGTTATTACGCAGGTTGCGACGGGGCTTTTCGGTGTTCGCGAAGAAACTATCCAGCTTGTGCGGATCGTAGAGTTCAAATACGCCCAGGGCGCAAAGCCCGGTCTTGGCGGGCATCTGCTTGGCGATAAGAATACGCCGGCTGTTGCGAAAATGCGTGAAGCCGTTCAGGGAACATCGCTGTTTTCGCCTTTCCCGTTCCATTCGGTTTACTCGATTGAGGACCACAAGAAACACGTAGACTGGATCAAAGAGATCAACCCGGAAACACTGGTTTCGGTTAAGGTTTCGGGCGCGAGCGACGTGGACATGGTAGCGGTCGGCAGTTACTACGCCGGTGCACATATCGTCCACCTGGACGGCAGTTACGGCGGAACAGGTGCCGCTCCTGACATAGCCAAGAAAAATATCGCTATGCCTATCGAGTATGCAGTCGGCAAGGTTCACAACTTTCTTAAGGCCGAAGGGGTGCGTGACAAGATCACTCTCATCGCTTCGGGTGGTGTCAGAACCGCGTGGGACCTGGCTAAGACGATTGCCATGGGTGCCGACGGAGTCGTGATCGGTACGGTTGAAGTGGTGGCCCTGGAATGTATCCGCTGCGGTGCCTGCGAAAGCGGACGCGGCTGTCCGAGAGGGATCGCGACGACAGACCCGGAACTTTCTAAGATGTACGACGGTGAATGGGCGACTCAGAGGCTGACGAATATTTTCCACTCGTGGGCCAAACAACTGCAGTACATCTGCTGGCGTCTGGGATTAAAGTCGATCACGGAACTTACCGGCAGAAGCGATTTACTGAAGCATCTGGACTACGACAATCGGCCTGAAAACTAATTGCTAATTACGAATTTTGGATTCGCCTTTGGCGAGGCTAATTAAAGGTTTAATAATACGATGAATGATTTCGCAAATAAGATTTTTGAGTCACGAAAAAAGATCATAGCCGGTATCAATCCGCTCGACTTGTACGATGAAGATGTGGTACAAGAGGGCGGTTGCGGTGTTGTCGGCTTTGCCGCCAGTGTTCCCGTCTGCGGAAGGAATATTTTTGAAGCTTCCTACCAGATGCAGAACCGCGGTAACGGTAAAGGCGGCGGTATCGCTGCTACTGGGCTTGTTCCTGGTCAACTTGGCGTTGACGTAAAGACACTTCGTGAAAGCTACATTCTTCAGATCGCTTTGCTTGATCCGTCTGCAGAAGATGAAGTTGAAAAGTATGTCGCCGAAAACCTCGACGTCAGCCACAGGGAAAAACAGAGTCATGTTGATGATTTTCGTTCTGTCGGACTGGAAGTTTGCCCCCCGGAGATCGTAAGGTATTTTGTCCGCGTTAAAAGCGACAAGCTTAACCAGTTCGCAGAGGAAAACAACCTTACTGATCAGCCGTCGAGAGTTGTCGAAGACGAATTTATCTACCAGAACAGTTTTACTTTCAACAGCACTTACTATGCCTCCCTCGGGGAGAAACGTGCGTTTGTGCTTAGTCACGCACGCAACCTGATGATCTTTAAGGTCGTCGGTTACGCAGAGCAGGTCGTTCAGTATTACCAGCTTGAGGATTTTAAGGCTAACGTATGGATCGCTCACCAGCGATACCCGACCAAGGGCCGCGTCTGGCACCCGGCCGGTGCTCATCCGTTTATCGGCATGAATGAAGCTCTCGTGCATAATGGCGACTTTGCGAATTATTACAGTATCTCAAAGTACCTCCACCAGCATAATGTAATGCCGCTGTTTTTGACAGATACAGAGGTTTCGGTACTTCTGTTCGACCTTTGGCATCGCACATGGGGTTATCCGGTCGAATACGTTATTGAGGCGCTTGCCCCGACGACGGAGATCGATTTCGACAATCTGCCGGAAGAAAAGAAAAAGATATACCGCGCGATTCAGGCTTCGCATATGCATGCCTCGCCGGACGGTCCGTGGTTCTTTATTATCGCAAGAAGCAACCCGGACATCGATCAACTCCAGCTGCTTGGTATTACAGATACCGCTATGCTCCGGCCGCAGGTGTTCGCTCTTCAGGAGGGCGATGTCAGCATTGGGCTGGTTGGTTCGGAAAAACAGGCAATTGACGCGACGCTGCATTCGCTAAGTCAGGAAGACCCCCGTTTCCGTCCGGTCGCCGACAAATACTGGAACGCACGCGGCGGCAGCAGTACAGACGGCGGAGCATTCTCATTTACTATCGAAAACGCCTCCGGCGAAAACGGTAAAATGTCTTGTGCCGACAAGTTCGGCCAGGCGATCAACTGTCCAGGCGGAAGCTGGGATATCGACCTGTCGGCCAGCCCCAAAGCCGAGCCTGCACTGGCAGAAAAGCTTCAGGCCTCTGCCGCTGATAACGACGCTAAGGGCCTGTTCAATGAAATAGTCGGCGATATTGCTGGCTGGGATTTTGAAACTCTCCAGGCTGCAGCATTGAAGATCAAAGAAATCGCCGCGACCGGTCAGGGGCAGTTTAACTGGGCATTGGAGATACTTTCGCTGATCAACAACCGCCGTTATGACTGCGGCGATAAGAAACGCTCTGTAGTGTTGCAGGCTGCACGTGAAACAATTGACGCTATCCTGGGTTCGGTTCCTTGCATAAACTCTAACTTCGATGCACACGCAAGACTCATCGGATGGGATACTCGCAAAGACGTAAGGGCGCCTGCCGGTCAGGAAGAAACGCTGGTTATCAACGCTGCCAAGTTCCCGCCGGAAGGCGAGGATTGTGATGCTACGGTTATTGTCGCCGCTTTCAAAGCCGGATGGAAGAAGTTTATCGTTTACGGCCTTCGCGGTCAGCGTTTCCATGGCTGCGGGCTTGGGCCGGATACTACCGGGGTAAGAATCGATGTTTACGGCGCATCCGGCGATTATATCGCCTCCGGCATCGATGGGATGGAAATTTTCATCCATGACAATGCGCAGGACCAGCTCGGCCAGATCATGAAAGCCGGAAAACTCGTTATTTACGGTGATGTCGGACAGGCATTTATGTACGGTGCAAAGGGCGGTGAGGTTTATATTCAGGGTAACGGTGCGGGACGGCCGCTTATCAACGCCGTTGGGAAACCGCGTGTGGTTATCAATGGAACATGTCTGGATTTTCTTGCAGAGTCATTCATGGCCGGTGACCCGCTAAACGGCGGGGGATTTGTAGTTCTAAACGGTGTAGAGTTTGATGAAAAGGGGAATGTTATTCCACTGGCATCGCCATACCCGGGTTCGAACCTGTTTTCGCTGGCTTCGGGCGGCGCGATCTATGTGAGGGATCCGCACAGCAAACTGGTGACCGAGCAGCTAAACGGGGGGCATTTCGCGGCGGTGACAGAGGACGACTGGCACCTTATTCTGCCGTATCTAAAGAGCAATGAAGAATTGTTTGGCATATCGGTAGAAAAAGATCTGCTGACGGTCGATGGTGTGAGGCGGTCTCCGGAAGACGTATACAGGAAGGTCTCGGTTGGCAAGGCGCCGGTTGTTGTAGACCCTACAGAGTAAGTTTAAAGGGCCTGTAAAAGCTTTTTCTTGTGAATTAGTTGATTATTAGTGCGGAAATAATATTTTTTTGCTTTATTGTCTTGCAATAGTCGCCTTAACCGTGTAAATTCGTCGAATCCTTATTGGAAGCGATTTCCGGTAAGAGTTACAAGCTTTGATATGATCACCTGGAGAGGTGACCGAGTGGCTTAAGGTAACGGTTTGCTAAACCGTCGTAGGGATACAATCCCTACCGGGGGTTCGAATCCCCCCCTCTCCGTTTTTACCCTAAAAACGCCGTTTTTGCTATCGCAAGCGGCGTTTTTTGTTTCTGGCACATTCTCCCCCTGTTTTGCAATGTTCTGCAATGTATTGCTATGTTTTGAACGTTTACTGTCCGAGTAAGAGGCAGAGGATTTTACATAGTTTTTGCTTATGGCGTCAACAATTCCGCCATCGGTTCCTGTCTTTTCAGCTTCCTGTTTTCCAAAGTCCGGCAGGGCGTTTACTGCTTCTGTAACCCTGTCAGCTTGCAGGTGCGTGTATAGTCCGAGGGTTAATTGGACTGTGCTGTGACGCATTAATTCCTGAGCAACTTTCGGTGAAGCCCCGGAAGATTCCAGGAAACTTCCGAAAGTATGGCGTAAAGAATGAAAGTCCAGTTTGCCTTCTGATGTCTTGATCTTAAGTAAATCGCTCTCGGTCCGCCAGCGGTGTTCTTCTGGATTATCCTTAGCATCTTCAATCCAGTTGGTTCTTGCGTTGGCAATGTCTTTTTGCAGCATTTTAGCCAGATTGCTCTTTGGCATTTTAAAAACCGGAGCGGTAGGGGCCTTGCATCCTGTGTGTGCTTCCATAGCCTCCGCTGTGGGACGCTTAAGTGGCAATACAGCTGTTTTACCATTTTTTGTGTGCTTCGGGTTGACCTTTACTGTAGGGGCCTTAAAATCAAAGCTGGTTCGCGTAAGCGTTCTTATTTCGTTAGCCCGCAACCCTGTCTCCATAGCAAGGCGATATAACAAAATTCTCTCGTATCCGGGAATATTGGAAAGTGGCTTGGATTTTGTGATATAATCGAAAAGTATTTCAATCTCTTCGGTATTCATTGCCCGCCTTGGTTCCTGTGTCTCTACCTTGCCTGTCATGCTTAGGTGCTCGATGAGGTTGTCATTTGCACGTCGATCAGCCATCATCCATCTGGCAAATTGTTTACAGGCTCCCAAGTGGTGGTGTTTCGTTCTGGGGCTTGTTGGCTTTTCTGTGTTCTTATAGGCACTGTTTTTAGTGCGTTGAAGTTTTTGCAGGCTTTCGATTGTAACCAGTAATTTACTGGCCTGAATATCCTTCCAGAAAAGAAATCCGCTTTCAGTAAATATCCGGCTTGCACGTGTATGTTGCTGGTCGGCTTGCTTTTCCGTGCTGCCGGTTGCAATGATAGACTTTTTCCACTCATCCAAGTGGGTGGTCAATAGTTTTCCGTTTTCAATTCTCTGAGCATCGACAAGCGACCACATAACAAACTTTCTCTTCGTGGTATCCGGCACTTTTGTAAGCCAGTTTTGAAGATCAGGCGTCAAACAGCCGCCCGATGCCCGGCAACTAATAAGACTTTCGATCTGGCCCGCTAAGTCGCGTGTCGCTTTCTTATCTGTAAATCCTGCCAGCTTATGCCTGTGATTCAAGTGATCCCTGAAGTCGATGTACCAGCGTTTTGTTTTACGAGTCTTACCTTTTTTATCCGTGTAAGTGTCTTTGAATACCCTCATGTTTTTGCTCCCAAAGAGAATTTTATAGTTTCTCACGATAGCATTTTGCTATCAGTGCCGATTTATGTCAACAAGTTTTCCGCTGCTTGGCTCATTTTTAACAAAATAACCTACGGTGGACTGATGTCCATCTTAGTCATCTTAGCGTTTTTGAGTTAAAATTCCTAAGGCACCCATAAATGTGCATTTTTAGCTCAATATAACTAAGATAGACATATCACTCTCTTAGGGTATCTTAAGTATCTTCGTTTTCTGCCCCAGTGGCTTCTTCAGGCATTTTCCAAAACCAATGGCCCTCTCCGCCAAAACTGCTTTTACATGCTTTAATTCCTAATACTTTTTTTGCTCTGTGTAGCATTTTCTCGCTATAACCGAATTTTTCCCCCTCGGCGAATAGGGTTTTACTCGTGGCAGTTTTTCCTTCGCTCAACCGTTCCCTGAGCCATTCTGTCGCCTCTTCAATTTTCAATGTTTTTGCCAGGACGTCATCCATGGAGAAGTCAACTCTTTCGCTATCCCAGATAACAGTTGCATTATCTCCGATAGCGAATTTTAAACCTTGAGGTTTGGGGCCTATATTACATTTAATATTGAGCAATAACCTATAGCCGGTTGATACCTTATCACCGCCATCATCTTCAATTTGCTCTTTAATCCCCCAGACTAATCTAGGAACAGCTGACCATGCCCGGCTTCCTATGGTCCGGTTGATAAAACCTATCCCCACTTTCTTATTGAGATGGGATAAAACCAGTACCGCAACATTTCGTCTTGCAGCAAAATCAACTAATGGCTTTAATGCCTGTCTTACTTCTTTGTTTGAATTCTCATTGCATGAAACATAAGAGTTTATCGGGTCGAATATGACAAGTCGTGTACCTGGGAATTCGTCTATAATATCATCAAGCTGCTCGATATTGGATTCAATGTCAAAAAAACTTTCCTCTCCGGCTTTATTTACAACATTTTCGGCAAGGTGTATTCGTGACAGTTCAGCACCATTCGCCATAAGCCGGGGTACTAAAACCTCTGCAACTGCTTCTTCATGGTTGAAAAGTATGACATCACCTTTAGGATTGTCTATGCCAGGGGCGTTCGGCCATTGCGATCCTGTCGTAACTCGTGCTATTATGTCGCTTGCTACAGTCGATTTTCCTACACCTTCCTGAGCGACTACAGACGTAACCATTGCCAGGGGGATTATTTCGGGCTGTAACCATTGAACTTTTTTGGGTTCAACCTCGGATAGTCTTTTAGATTGTAGTTTTCTGTTAGATTCAGGCTTAAAGCTTTTAGTTTCGTCAACCCGAAGCATTAAACCCTCAATAGTACCGCCAGTTCCCATCCAATCGCTAACATCCCCTTTTTCCGGCAGGTCGTCAAGCTCGACTATTCTGATTTCTTTGACGATACGAAACAAAGACCTGGCAATAGATTGCATGTGTTCCCGGCCGGTTTCGTCGTTGTCGGGCAGCAGAACAACTTTTCTGCCTTTCAGGTATTCATTGAACTCATCGCACCACTTGCCTGCTCCGAAGGGGTTAGTTGTCGCTGTCAGTCCCAGGCATGCCAGCGTATCGCAATCTTTTTCACCTTCAGGGATAAATACCCAATCTTTCTTATCGCTGGCTAATAATTCCGGCAGACGGTACGGTATCTTAGCTTCGCCGTTTAATCCTGACTGTCCATCGGGGCGGGTCACAGGGAAAACTTTATTCGGTGTTCGGTTGATTGTGTACCGGGTGTTGTTCTTCCTGTCTCGATAGTTATATGATTCTTTGCTGTTGATTCCGAGTGCTTTTGTGATGTCGTTGTATTTGCAGCCTGCATGACAGTGGATTAAAATCTTGTCACCACCATCCGTAACAGTCAGGCTTGCCTTGTTGTCGTCATGGCAGGGACACTGGCATTGGTATTTTCCAGAGCCCGTTTGCTTGACTGATTTGCCGAGGCTCTCTAATGCATTTCGTATACTTGACATATCGTTCACGATTGTGTCTCCAAAAGCTGCATAAAATTATCCGCATTCGGCATGTTCCAGTCGACCCATTTTTTCAAATGCGACAATTTCCAGACTTTACACCCGCCGAGTTTATAGGAAGGCGGGATTTGCCCCGACG
This sequence comes from Phycisphaerae bacterium, assembly GCA_021736615.1. Next base: position 8,388 of record JAIPFN010000227.1, read on the forward strand.
ATTCCATTTCTGCCCACTTCCGGGGGCTTACCCCGGATATGGCGGCAGCTTGTGCTGTACGACAAAGTAAAGGCTCAGGGAGATTGATTTGTGGTTTTGTTTTCATCGGTTCTGCTTTCCCTGAATGTCGTAAAACTGATACAACCGAGTTTTGAATTGACTCCAGTAAAATATCTCAATCTCATGCAGCAACGGGTTTTGAAGTAATAGAAGAAGTTCCACGGCTTTTTGTTTAAGCTTCCCGCTTGATCGTGGTACACAATCTTGGTATAATTCATTCTGATGAATGTTATTTGGGGTTGTCGTTGCCGCGACACCCCTTCTTTTTTTACCCTTTTCACTTTGCATTTTTGTCAATACCGCAAACGCCGAAGCATTACTAAGACGGGATGCAGCCGTTGTCCTATTTTTCATAATCCCTGCCAACCTGATCGCAAGGGCAAATGTTTTTTACATTATCGGAGTCAATTCTTTGGGGATTCATGTGTCGATTCCTTTTGCGATCTTGTGTTAAGATATTCCTCGACCGCGACCAGAGCGGTTTCGTGGTAAACCCTTATATTGGCTGCCATACCGCATGGGTTTATACCCAGCTTCCGCAGCGCGTAGCTCACCTTGTCACGGTCTGTATTGAGTTGTTTGGCGATTATGCCGGTGGTTATATATTCCATCAGATTTACCTTTCAATAGAATTAAATTATTTCTACTGAGAGTATAAATCAAAAATGAAAAAAGTCTGTCCTGACGTTCGTCACTGACATGAACTAACTAGTCATGACACGCGTCATCAGTAGGTTTGAAGTACCCTTTTCCATGATTGGCAAGGATCCCCCGTTTTATTAGATTTGACAATGTTCCTCTATAGTGAGAAGAATAATCATAACCAGCTTTTTTTAAGAGATTACGTCCCCTTATAGTCTTATCATTCAAGGCATCTAGTATATTTCTTTCTGTATCGGTTAACTCATGTTTGTCTGGTGGCGTTGAAGAAGTACGTACAGTTTCTGTTTCAGTCGCCGAGGGTTCCAATTCAGCTATCGGCCATTTCGTTTTAACTTCCCGCAATTCCGCTGCCAGTTGCGTAAGGAGTTTATGGATTTCCGGGGCCATAATCGATATATCGCCATTCTCTGTTTTATAGTGGCTCAGGGAGTATGAAATAATATCTCTGGCTTGATCGTGTATATAGCTGATCTCATCGA
>JAIPFN010000228.1 GCA_021736615.1 Phycisphaerae bacterium
GGTCGGGCTAAATGGCTTATTGTTGTTGATACAGAGACGGGTGATTTTCAGGCACATAATAACGAAGTTAATCTAAATGCTTCACAGGGTGCAGGTATCCAGACGGGCAGAAATGTTGTAAATCTTGATGCAGAAGCGGTCATAACCGGAAATGTTGGCCCGAAGGCTTTCAGGACACTTACTGCCGCAAAAATAAAGATATTTCTTGCAAAGAAAAAAACCGTCCAGCAAGCAGTCGATTCGTATAATTCAGGTGAACTAAAGGAAGTAGATCAGGCCAATGTTGAAGGACATTGGGTTTAATTTTTTGTCTAAAGAGGTGACGTTATGCGAATTTATTTAGATTGTATGAGTTGTTTTGCTCGTCAAGCTCTTGATGCCGCGAGGCTTGCGACGGATGATGAACAGATTCATGAAGAGGTAGTGCGTAAAGTTCTACGGATGGCGTCCGAGCTAGATATGAATCAGTCGCCACCGGTAATCGGGCAACAGATACACCGCTTAGTTAGAAATCTAGTGGGCAGTGACGATCCATATTACAAGGTGAAACAGCAATTCAATAGCCTCGCTTTGAAATTATATCCAAGTCTTAGAACGCAAATTATAAACTCAAGGGATCCTTTCGAGACCGCAATCAGATTCGCCATAGCCGGCAATATAATTGACTTTGGGGCCAAAAGTTATTTGACTGAGTCTGAGGTAAGAATGGCAGTGAATGATTCGCTTAGCAGCTATCTTGACCCTGAACAAGTTAAGTCTTTTAAAAAAGCCGTTAATGAAGCTGAAAAGATACTTTACCTTGCCGATAACGCCGGTGAGATTGTTTTTGACCACCTTCTTATAGAGCAAATGCCAATAGATAAAATTACAGTTGTCGTGAAGGGTTCGCCTGTAATAAATGATGCAACAATGGATGATGCCAATCTTACAGGCCTGAGCCGCATAGTTGAAGTAATTGACAATGGTTCAGATGGGCCTGGGACCATTCTGGATAACTGTTCGAGGGACTTTATGCGTCATTTTGAAAAAGCAGACCTGATTATATCCAAGGGACAAGGGAATTATGAAACATTAAGCGGGGTTAACAAAAATATTTTCTTCCTGCTTAAAGCTAAATGTCCCGTTATCGCTGAAGATATTGGTTGTGAAGTTGGCGAGATGATATTACATAGAAGCCGTCAATTGCAATCTATTTAACTAAAAAAAGGAAATTAAGATGGACACGAAAGAGTTTCTTGGACAGTTTAATAAAGATGTTCATAAGATGAAGGCAGAAGCTGGTGATATGGTCAGTGCCTTTACCGGCTTGTTCGGCAAGACCATGGGTGAAGGTGTCTTAACGGTTAAGCAAAAGGAACTGATCGCATTAGCTATTGCCGTTGCAAAGCAGTGTGAACCTTGTATTATGCTGCATGTAAAGAAATCTATTGATGCAGGACTTACAAAAGAAGAAATGATCGAAGCTTGTTGTGTAGCGGTAATGATGAGCGGAGGACCGGCATACACTCATATTCCAATAGTTATCAAAGCCATAGAACAGTTAACTAATTCAAACTGACCGGATTGTTAGTTTGGGTATTTAAAGGAGATGAAAAATGCCAAGAGGTAATGGTACAGGGCCTGCCGGACAAGGATCCGGCAAAGGACGTGGTGCGGGTCAAGGTCAAGGTAAAGGCAGAATGGGTGGACCGTTTGCTGCAGGACCGGGCGGAAGTTGTATGTGTCCGAAATGCCGAGCAACAGTTGCTCATGTTGCCGGACAGCCTTGTAATACAAGAAACTGTCCTGAATGCGGGACGAAAATGACAAGAAGTTAACTTTATTTTGAAAGGAGATTTATCATGCCAGGTGGTAATGGAACAGGTCCGGCAGGTGCCGGACCAATGACAGGTAGAGGTATGGGTATTTGTGCAGGATTCAAATTGCCGGGTTATGCTAATAACGGTAGTGGTCGAGGTTTGGGTATGGGCCGAGGTGGTCGAATGGGGCGTGGTCGCGGTTTTGGGCAAGGCTTTGGCTGGGCTGGTGCCGCAAATTCAAATCCGGCACCCCAAAATCTAAATGCCGATCAGGAACTTGAATCGCTTAAGACACAGGCCAATTATATTGAAAACTCTCTTAAGGAAATAAACCAGCGGATAGACGAACTGCAGACAGGGAATACGTAAAAATTGAAACTGACCGCTTGGTCAGTTTGAGTAAATAAATTCCCGTTGGCAATCGGAATTAAAGCGAATACCGTTAGTAAAATCTGAAGAGATTCAGTACGGATCATATTGAGACGAAATTTTTTCTGATTGAAAGACAGAGGGTTTTTCAATCAAAAGCAGCAACACAAAATAATGCGATTTTAAGGAGCTTAGAATGAAAGAGTCAAGGCGTAATTTCATAGGTAAAAGTACTGCCGCCGCTATTGCTGTAGGTGGGCTGGGAATGCTTTCATCGTGTAAGGAAAAACCAGGCAATACCAGAGGCAATAATAAACCGGAAGTTGTGGTAGGGGCATGTGGTATAAGTTGCAGTGTCTGTCCTTTGATGAAGGCAGGGAAATGTAAAGGTTGCGGTCCTGCTAATGCTGTATCTGCAGAAATGGTTTCTATGAAAAATTGTCCGGTACTTAATTGCGCAAGTATGAAGAAGATAGAATACTGCGGAACTGACTGTCCGAAATTTGCAGAATGCGGAAAGCTTGTTGGTCATCCTTATCATGAGGATTTTATGGGAAAGATCAAAACTAAGCTAAGCTAGAAATCAGCTATATACCAGTTAAATATACTTGGTTACTAGCTTTGCCCGACCATCGTACAATCTACGTCTCGGGTACTGCAATCGAGAAATATGAGTTATGCTGATACGGTTCGCGACATTTTATATTTTAAAGATATAACAGGTGCGCCACTACTGGCCAAATACTGCAAAGAAAATAATCTTCCAGAATTGCCATTTGCGTTTTCGCACACCGATGTCTGTAGAGATTATCTGCTTTTTGAGATAGAACTTGATGCTGTTACAGTATCATAGCTTTTTTTGGAGATTTGTAATGTTTAATAAGTTCACAGCAGTAATAGTGCTAGTTGGAGTATTTTTGTCGGCAGCTCTTTATGCAGGCGAAGGGAAGGTTAAGTATCTTTCTCCTTTATACATTGCTCCTTCAACTGACGGTAGTATACTTTATATCGCCCAGTCGACCGCTAACCGGATTGATTTTTATGAAGTTGATACTGAAAAGGTGATAAATTCTATTGATCTTTCAGGTAATGTGAGCGGTTTGATCATATCGCCAGATGGCAATACTCTCTATGCCACCTCTGGGCAGTACGATGGTAAACTATTTACCATTGACATAAAAAGCGCGGCTATAATGAATACGATCAGCGTAGGTCACAGCCCGATATCCCCGGTTGTAAGCACCGATGGTAAAATCATCTATATCTGCAAACGTTTTAACGACAGTGTAATTTCCATCGATCTTTCAACCATTAAGATCACTTCCGAAATTCGTCTAATTCGAGAACCAGTTGCCGCTGCTATTACACCCGACGGCAAAAAACTTTTCGTAGCTAATTTACTTCCAGCTGGCCGTGTTGATGGTGATTTCGCCGCAGCTGCCGTAAGCATCATTGATATCAAGACAAATACAAATATCGAAACTGTAACCTTACCCAATGGTTCAATTGATCTTCGGGGCATTACAGTTTCTCCCGATGGTAAGTACGTTTATGTCACACATGTTCTTTCCCGTTATCAGTTACCGACAACCCAGCTTGAACGTGGTTGGATGAATACTAACGCTATGACGGTCATTGATGTCGCTAAAAACAAGATATTGACAACCGTTCTTCTGGATGATGTTGATATGGGTGGGGCTAATCCATGGGGAATTAAATGTAGCCCCGATGGGAAATTTCTTTGCATTGCACACTCCGGAACGCACGAATTAAGCATCGTAGACTGCCTCGGAATGCACAAGAAATTAGACAAGGTCTCAAGGGGGGAAAAAGTTTCAGATGTTTCTTCCGCTCTGGAAGATGTTCCAAATGACTTGTCATTTCTAGTAGGTCTTCGTCGCCGTATTACGCTTGTCGGCAATGGGCCGAGAAATCTTACGATCATAGGTACCAAGGCTTATGTAGCGGAATACTTCACCGATTCTTTAGGCATCATTGACATTAACCCCGAAGTTCATGCTGCATCAAAATCTATAAAACTCGGGCCCGACCAACCCATGACAGATGCTCGCAAAGGCGAGATGTTTTTCAATGACGCCACACTATGTTTTCAGAAGTGGCAAAGCTGTGCGACCTGTCATCCTGGTGACGCTCGCCCGGATGCTTTAAACTGGGACCTGCTTAACGATGGCATGGGCAATCCCAAAAACACAAAAAGTCTGCTTTTGTCTCATAGAACACCTCCATCTATGGTTTCAGGTATTCGCGCAACTGCCGAAGTTGGTGTTCGAGCGGGTATAAGATTCATACAGTTCGCCGTTCGTCCCGAAGAAGATGCCGCAGTGATTGACGAATACCTTAAATCATTAAAACCTATTCCAAGTCCAAGATTGGCCAGGTCGAGAATTGATCCCCGTCAATTTGAACTGAATGAAAATGCAAAATTAGGAAAGAAAATCTTTGAAAAAGCTAATTGTTCAATGTGCCACAGTGGTAAGTTATTTACAGATCTCCAAAAATATAATGTTGGTACCGGTAAGGATCGCCAGAAGAATATGGAATTTGATACTCCAACCTTGATAGAGATATGGCGTACTAGTCCATACCTTCACGATGGCAGAGCAGCGACAATTAAAAGTGTCCTTACAGAATTTAATATTAACAATATGCATGGTTCTACATCTGATCTTACAGAAAAACAGATCGAACAATTGGCAGAGTACGTCCTTTCTTTGTGATATTTTTGCAAAAAGATTTCAACCTGTATGAAAGAATTTATAGAAAGGGAATAGAAGTGAATTCAGCTCACAATTCTGTTGAGATGGATACTACCTGTATATTTAGAAATAATTCAATATAGCTTAATAGCGGAGATGAAATATGGACTCGGTACTTGAAGCCAAAGATGTGGCTATAGGATTTCATCCTGATGGATATAGGATAGATAAAACGGCAACACCTATGAATCGATATACGAAATGGCAAATTATATCCGGAAGAGGTTGGTGTGAATCGAAACCGGTTTGTTTCGATTCCCTTCCTCAACAGGGTTGGATTGCGAAAGATAAATTTGACTGGGACAGGACTATTGGAGTAGATTTAATATGAAAATAGCAATAGCAAGCGGCAAAGGCGGTACGGGCAAGACTACTGTTGCAACCAATCTTGCCTGTTCGATTGCCAGTACTGGTCAAAGAGTGCAATACCTTGATTGCGATGTCGAGGAGCCTAATGGGAAGATTTTTCTTAAACCCAATATTACGGAAATCAAAAGCATAACTATTGATGTGCCCGAAGTTGACAGCGATTTATGTAATGGTTGCGGCAAATGCGGTGATATTTGCCAGTACAGTGCCATTATTTCAATGAAAGAAATTGTAATGACCTTTGATCAGCTGTGTCATTCGTGCGGCGGATGCTCGCTGGTTTGTCCTACGGGTGCGATCACAGAAAAGCCCAGGGAAATAGGCTTTGCTGATATTGGTATTGCAAACAATGTGGAATTTGTTCAGGGTAGGCTTAAGATCGGCGATATTCATACTCCACCGTTGATAAAGAAAATTAAGGACTATGCTATTGATCATGGTGTTGTAATTATCGATGCACCTCCCGGGACATCGTGTCCGGTTATTGAGGCGGTTAAGGATGCAGATTTTGTTTTGCTGGTAACTGAGCCTACACCGTTTGGTTTGAATGATCTGAAACTGGCCGTAGCTATGGTAAAAAAACTAAAGATTCCATTTGCTGTGGTAATTAATCGCAGTGAACCGGATGAGCAAATGGTGAATCGATACTGTGAAGATGAAAACATAGATATTATTTTTGAAGTATCAGATGATCGACGGATCGCTGAGGCTTATTCGGTTGGTAAGATGATTATTGATGTCCTGCCGGAATACAAGAAGGATTTCGCTAACTTATATAAAGATATTTCCAGAATAGTTACTGACTGAGAAAAACAAAGGAAAAAATTTAATGAAAGAACTGGTTGTTATAAGTGGTAAGGGTGGAACTGGCAAAACAAGTATTGTAGCGGCATTTGCATCCTTGGCCAAAAATGCCGTGCTTGCAGACTGCGATGTGGATGCCGCAGATCTGCACCTGGTACTGGAGCCGTCTGTTAAGGAAACTAATGACTTTTCAGGCGGCAAAAGGGCTTCTATTATTACTGATAGATGTATCGGATGTGCCAAATGCAAAAATGTTTGCAGGTTCGATGCCATCAATTTTAACGGACAGTCAAACAAGCATGTTTCAAAGACTTATACGGTCGATCCAATCTCGTGCGAAGGCTGTAAAGTTTGCGTTACTGTCTGTCCCACTAAAGCAATTGAGTTTAACGAGTGTGTGAATGGGCAGTGGTTTATTTCTGATACCAGGTTTGGGACTATGGTTCATGCAAAGCTTGGCATCGCAGAGGAAAACAGCGGAAAACTGGTGAGTCTAATTCGCAAGGAAACTAAAAGAATCGCTGAGGAACAAAATAAAGATTTGATTATTGTCGATGGCTCGCCGGGAATCGGCTGTCCTGTGATAGCGTCAATTACCGGAGCGGATCTTGTGCTTGTTGTAACTGAACCTACTCTTTCCGGAAAACACGATCTTGAGCGAGTCGCAGAGTTAGCGACCGGATTCAATATACCGGTATTGGTTGCAATAAATAAATATGACATCAATAGGGAGATTGCAGACCAAATAGAAACAGAGGCACAAGAGCGTAATATTAAAATTGTCGGACGTATTCGTTATGACAAAGCTTTTACTAAGGCTCAGGTTATGAAGTGCTCGGTAGTTGAGTACACCAGTTCGGCTGTCTCTGAAGATATAAAGTCCTTGTGGAGAAATGTAATATACGCTCTCGGTTGAAATCAAATTGTAATAGGTTTGCAACACAAATAATTATTTAAAATGTACAAAAAGGAAAGATGTATGCCAGAAGAAACAAACAAAAGTCAATGCAAACTAGACCAGCACCTACGGAAGCAGGCAGAGCAGCAACAGATTGGCCAAAATTTAAAGTCTATCAAGCATCAGATTCTGGTTCTTTCAGGTAAAGGTGGTGTGGGCAAAAGCAGTATAGCAGTCAACCTTGCTGTTTGGCTAACTATGCAGGGCAAAAAAGTTGGTTTGCTTGATATTGATGTACATGGTCCCAGTGTGCCCAAACTGCTGAACCTTGAAGGCCGAAAACTTCAGGCCAGTGGCGATAGAATTGCTCCTGTTGAATACAGTGATTCTCTAAAAGTTGTCAGCGTTGGATTTATAATTAATGACGAAAAGGATGCGGTCGTCTGGCGTGGACCGATGAAACACAATGTAATTAAACAATTTGTCTGCGATGTTGACTGGGGAGAACTGGACTACTTGATTGTAGACTGTCCGCCCGGAACTGGTGACGAACCGCTTTCGATAGTTCAACTATTGGATAAAGCCGACGGTGCTGTCGTCGTTACTACCCCCCAGCAAGTTGCTGTCACGGATGTAAAGAAATGCCTTACATTCTGCAAGCAGTTAAACCTGCCGGTTCTTGGGGTCGTAGAGAATATGAGCGGGTTTGTATGCCCGCACTGCAACCATAAAACTAATATATTCGGCTACGACGGCGGTAGTCAGATGTCCGAGGAGTTCAATGTACCGTTTCTGGGGAGCATCCCTATAGATTCAGATATGGGACCGGCAGCAGATACGGGCAAACCATTTATCCATTACAATAAACAAACGCCAACAGCACAGGCACTTAATCATGTATTTAGTCCTCTATTAAAAACGAACGAAAATATTACTAATAATAAGGAGCAAAGCAAAATGAGAATCGCAATTCCAACTTCAAACGGTATATTATGCCCGCATTTCGGTCATTGCGACCAGTTCACAATAATTGACATTGACCCTGACAGTAAAAGCATTAGCGGTAAAGAAATGGTAACCCCGCCACCCCATGAGCCGGGTGTATTACCCAAGTGGCTTGCGGGTTTGCAGGTTAACATGATTATCGCAGGAGGCATGGGCCAGAGAGCACAGCAGTTATTTGCTGGTAATGACATTGAAGTTATAGTTGGTGCACAGGCAGAAAAACCAGAAGACATAGTCTTAACTTACCTTAAAGGTGAACTTGTTGCCGGCGAAAACATTTGTGATCATTGATAATAGTTTTATACTTACAAGAAGGGAGTCATGAAATGCGTATCGCGATTCCGTTAAAAGAAAATGAGTTCAGTCTACACTTTAATAATTGTGATCAGTTTGCAGTGGTTGAAATTACAGCGGGAACCAGACAAATATTGGATGCACATTATATAACGCCCCCATCCTTCAGTCTTATTACGCTGCCAAGGTGGATACATGAAAATGATATAGACATGATTCTTGCCGGTGGAATGGATCAGCACGTCCAGGAACTGTTTACTCAAAACCACATTGAAGTACGTGTTGGTTATCTCAACAGTTCAATTAAGGGAGTAATAGAATCATTTATTGAGAGCCAGTTGGAGCCTGGAAAAACAACAGAAACAACTCAGCAGGAAAAGACGTCTAATAAATTTAACATTAGAGAGTGCTAGAATAGGATGTAATCTTTGTGAGTATTGAAGCTGTACATGAAACTATTGCCGGGATATGCAGCCGAGTACACCCTGAATGTATTGTGTGTAGCATTGCTAATACGAAGGGGCTACATTTGAAGTTTGATATAGTTGATAACGGAAGTGTAAAGGCCGACTTTCATTGCAATAAAGTATTTGAAGGATACCCGGATATACTGCATGGTGGCGTAATCTCAACGATTTTAGATGGCGCGATGGGGCAGTGTATGTTTGCTCGCGGCCAGGCTGCTGTTACAGTTGAAATTACGACAAGATTTCGACATCCCGTTATAACAGGGCATGAGGCAACCGTCCTGGCATGGATTACGCGGTCGTCACATCCTCTATATCTATTAGAAGCTGAGATTATTCAGGACGGCATGATAAAGGCTACGGCGAAAGGTAAATTTTATGATCAACCAGAATTGATAAAAAACATTGATTGAGTGGTTTTTATGATATACACAGATAAAGTAATGGATCATTTTATGAACCCGCGTAACATTGGTGAGATTTTAGACGCTGACGGTATGGGCCAAATTGGCGATGAAGAATGCGGCGACATGGTCAAAGTCTGGATTAAAGTTAACAAGGCTCACCTGGTAGATGTCAAATATAAAGTTTTCGGATGTCCGGCAGCGATTGCCGTGTGCAGCATGATGACCGAACTTGCTATTGGCAAGCATGTTGAGGATGCTTATGAGATTACAGACGGACTAGTTGCTGAAGCACTTGGGGGCTTGCCTGACCAGAAATTTCATTGCTCCAATCTTGCAGCATCT
>JAIPFN010000229.1 GCA_021736615.1 Phycisphaerae bacterium
TCCAAACCGCCTTCGTGGGCACCTATCGCGTAGATGATCAAGATCGGGATCAGTGATATGGCAATACCGATTATATACATCACCTTGACCTTGCCTTTGCCGAGCAGGGGCGAACGCATTTCCTTCCAGAGTACCGGCGAATATTTCACGGGTCGAATTTTGGGTTGGTACGGCTGAGCGATTTCTCCGGCTGGGTCGTTTGATTGCGAAACAGGGACAGGACGCGGGTCGGCATTGGAGCGGCCGGATGCCTGGCAGCGGGCTACGTTTCTGACGTGCTTTACGGAAAATGCGATCAGGACGGCTGCGAATGCGAGGATAAGCGAACAGGCGAGCGGCCAACTGAAGAAAAAGGGAACAGCTGCGCGGTTTTCAATTATGGAAGTATTGATGGCCATCGAGAAATAGGGGTTTGTATGACCGAAGAATCCGAAGTATACGTCTTCGGGAAATCCGCCACCGCTCCACGCTAACATAAATCCTATTATTCCGGGAAATACCATGTAGATCATGAACAGGGTAAGGATTGTTAGTATTATGCTGACATAGGCTTTGCGGGTGAAGATGGAATAGAACAGGCTTAGCGAACCGACAAGGATTACGGTTGATATTGTCAAACAAAAGCTTGATATGATATAGTTCCATGGTATTCCGCCGAATACGCGAATTATCGACAGCAGCGGGAAGCTTATCGCGGTGAGCAGGAGGATCTGGAGGAGTTTGCTGAGGAGTTTGCCCATTACTATCTGGAAGCTGGTGATCGGGGTGGTCATCAGCGTGGCGAGTGTTTTGTGGTATATCTCGTCGCTGATGGCGGTGCTTAGCATTACGACTGCGACGATCTGGGTGGCGATGAACTGGAACCAGACGATGGTGCATGTTATAGCGATACCCGCGATGGACATTCGTGACGCCTGGAATACGGGATTGTAGTAACCGGCGGTTTCTGCCCATACCAGCGATGCTGTTATAGTCAGCAGTATGATATACGCAAATCGAACAAAGTAGTTTCGCTTGCGGCGGCTGGGGACGCGGAGCTCTTTGTCGAAGATCGGCCCGGTCAGCCAGTTAAAGGTTAGAAGATTTATTATTTTGTTTCTTGCGACTGTCATTTAACAGGGCCTTTTGTTTTTTACATTTTTACTAAATTCTGAGCAATACAAACATTACGGCAGCGTGTGCTAAAGCACACCCTACAATGCCGGCTGGAAGCCGGCGGTACGGTTAGAATATTTTTTTTCTGAATCTTGTTTTTGCCAGGAGGGTCAGGATTATTCCTATTACTGTGTTTACTGTAGAACTTTTTAGCATTATTATTGTCGATGCCTCCGGTGACTTTGATCCGTTTGCCCAGTGTGCAGCTTTTAGATTGCCGGAACTGTTTGCTGTTGATTCCATCGACATTACTACCTGTGCAAAAGGTATTGTGTTTAGATAGCTTTCGGAAAAGTGTCTCATCTGGCGGACACGTCCGATTTCGAATATCATCACCAGGACGAATGGGATGGCTCCCCAGATGACTGCTGCGAAGATGAAGTTCATTATTACCGCTGTTGTCGTTCGTTTGAATATTGTGCTGAAGAATAATCCCGAGCCGATAAGGAGTATTGATGTTCCGGTCGTAACTATTGCCACCTGGAGGATGCCGAGCGGATGGATGAAACCGAAGAGCGTGAAAATAACCAGGTGAGCAAAAAGGAAGCCCCATGCGGGCAGGCAGCGTTTTATCGAACCGATGAATTTGGCGATGACTATATCCCAATTCGACAAAGTTGTCGCCAGAAGGAGGTGCCACGAGCGGGATTCTTTTTCGTGAGTAATCGCCGTTGCCGGGAGTATTACGGTAAAAAGAAAACCGATTGAATAGAATATCAAAACGTAGGCTGCATGGACATCATAGTGATCAAGATCATTTCCAGATGCCAATGCGATGTAGGTGAAGAGCAGGATTAGTATCGAGATGCCTATAAAAACGGAAAATAGTTTTTTTCGTTTGCCAAGGAATGATCCTTGCAGTTCTTTCCAGAGTACCGGCGAATCGCTAACTCTTCTTATGCGAGACTGACTGTGGCGCGAGGAATCTTCTTTGCCTGCGGGTTTTACTTTTGGTGTGAAGATGTCGGGCTGGCCGGTTGCCTGGCGGAGGGCGACTTTTCTTACAAATACGATGGCGACCGCCAGAAGTCCGGCAGAAGCGGTCAGCATTGACAGGCAGGCTCCGGTGCAGCTGAAAATGTAACGGCTTGTTGCGCGTGCGTTTGCTGTCATTTCGGAATTTACTATCATCGCAATGTAGGGGTTTATGTGGCTAAAAAAGGAAAAGTATTTCCGCTGATTAACGTTGTATAGATTAACCTCATCTCCAAGGATTACCAAGAACGGGAAAAGAAAGAATACTACGGCGAGGGTGATAATCGTTAGAATTATACTTACGTAGGCTTTTCGTGTGAAGATCGAGAAGAACAGGCTTAGCGAGCCTACGAATATTACTGTGACTATAGTTATGGCTATGCTGGAAACGACGTAGTTCCATGGGATGCCGCCGAAGATCCGGATTATCGACAGCAGCGGGAAGCTTAACCCGATAAGCAAAAGGGTCTGCAGGAGTTTGCTGAGGAGTTTTCCCATTACGATCTGGAAACTTGAGATCGGGGTTGTCATTAGTGTGCCGAGGGTTTTGTTGTATATCTCGTCGCTGATGGAGGTGCTTAGCATTACGCCGGCGACTATCTGAGTGGCGATAAACTGGAACCAGATGATGAGAAATGTGATTGCCATTCCTGCCCGGGACATTTGGGATATGCGGTAGGATACGGGGCCGTTGAATCTGACCATCTGGGCCCAGAAGAGTACGGCTGCGGTCGTTAGCAGGGCAAGGTATATGAAACGGACAGCGTAGTTTCGCTTGCGGCGGCTGGAGGCGCGGGGCTCTTTGTCGAAGATCGGGCCGGTCAGCCAGTTCAAGGTTAGAAGATTTATTATTTTGTTTATTGCAACTGTCATTTAACAGGGCCTTTTGTTTGCTTTTTGCCTCAACTCTGTTCTGCGGGCTACGAAGCCCGCAGAAGCTGTCGGCAGGATGCCGACAGCACGGATTAAAGCCGGCTGGAAGCCGGCGGTACGGTTAGAATATTTTTTTTCTGAATCTTTTTTTTGCTCTCCATGCGAATATGAATCCTATTGCCGCGTATGCCATGGAAGTTAGCATTACAAGGGTTGTTGTCGCCGCGAAGGTAGTGCCGTCTTTTCTGCTGTGCCATGGCCAGCGATATTCGAGTTGGGAAAGGGACAGGTCAGAGTTTTGCGAGCCACTGTCGCCGAACATTACTACTCCTGTCTGGACGACGGGGTTTACTGAAGTTGCCGCGTTAAATAGTTTCTGGCTGTGGAACATTTCTGACATGAAGGCGGCGACTATCGGCAGTATCATCCAGAGGAACATTACCAGTGCGATATTGGCTATTACGGCGGTGGTTGTTCTCTTGAAGCATGAGCTGAAGTAGATTCCCGTTCCTGCGAGGAAAAGCATCACGCCGAGTACGGTCATCGACAGGTGGAGCAGTGCGATGGGGTGTATGTAGCCGATTAGTATGAACAGTATTACATGACCGGCGAGGAAGAGCCAGACGGGGATGGAGCGTTTGAATACGCCGGTGGTTTTTCCGATGACAATTTGCCATCCGCTGAGGGTCGTGGCCATCAGCAGCGGCCAGGTTCTGGATTCCTTTTCGGATGTTATTGTTGTCGCAGCGAGGACCATTGACATTATTATGCCGAGTAACATGAAGACTACCGAATAGGCGGTGTGTACGTGGTCCTCGTCGAGGGTTCCGTTGCGGATGCTGAGCCAGTATGTAAACAGCAGTGCTCCAAAGGAGACGACAAGACCGAGTATTCCCTGGACTCGGCCGCCCTGGATCATTGGGCCGCGCATCTCTTTCCAGATTACCGGCGAGCAGTTTATCGGCCTGATAGTGCCGTCTTGTTTTGATATTTTTTGTGGTTTGCCTGCCTTTTCTCTTTTTCTTATCTTGCGTTCCTTGCGGATGTCGGCGACCGACTGGCCAAGGGCCTGCATGAGGGCGACTTTGCGGACGATGACTATCGAACGTGTCAGTAGGAGCGTGGAAATGCCAAGCATTATAACGCAGTGAATCGGCCAGGATAAAAGCAGGGATACGGGAAATCCGCCGGGGGAAATCAGCGTCTGGGTATTTATAGATAAGGTTGCCAGCGGATTGGTGTAGTATGAAAAGCCGATCACAAACATTTGATTGAGGTGGAAGTATTCAATAGCTCCGCTTGCACCGAGGCCGAGGACGAATGGGATAAACAGGTATATGAGTCCGAGAGTGAATATTGTTTTGAGGATGACTTCGTATGCTTTTTTGCCGCTGAGTGAAAAGTACATGCTCAGGGAACCGGCGAAGAGGACGGCGGTGAAGTTTATGAATAGGCTTGAGATTACGAAGCTCCACGGTACGCCGCCGAATATGCGGACTACCGACAGCAGCGGCAGGCTAAGGGCGATCAGCAGCAGTAATTGCAGGAGCTTGCTGAGGAGCTTGCCCATTACTATCTGGAATGTTGTGATCGGTGTGCTCATCAGTACGCCGAGGGTTTTGTTGTATATTTCGTCGCTAATAGCGGTGCTTAGCATTGTGACGGCGACGAACTGGGTGACGATGAACTGGAACCAGACGATGGTCGTTGTTATGGCAAGAGCGGCGATGGACATTCTGGAGACCCTGAAAGCGAGCGGGCCGGAGGCGTATTGCGCAACGATCACTCTCCAGAACAGCGAAACGACGAGGGTTAGCGCGATAAGATAGAACCCGCGGAGGATGTAATTTCTTTTGCGGCGGCTTGAGACGCGGAGCTCCTTGTCGAAGATCGGACCTGTTATGATCGTCGGGTTGGCGTATTTAGAATATTTTTTTATTGTTGTCGTCAGCATTATTTATTAACCACGGATTTCACGGATTTACACGGTTTTTTTTAGAATATGTTTTTTCTTAGTCTTTTTTTTGCACAGAATATGAAGAAGGCTCCTGTTGCTATATGGATTATTGTTGAGATCATTATTGTTAGAAAAGTCATGCCCACACCGAGTTTTTCTGTGGGCCATCTGTATATCATATTAGTATATGCTCTGATGTCGACAACGAGCGTAGACTCATAAAACGGGTTTATGGTCAAACAAAAATCAAAAAAGTCGCCCAAAATGAAAAGACTGAAATCCGAGAGCATTGGAAGGGCCAGCCAAATACCAACAGCGAAAATAATATTGGCAATCACGGCAGCGTTTGCTTTTTTAAACAGGGTTCCGAAAAACAGGCCGCTGCCACTTAACAATGCTATCACTGATATCATATTCATTGTTATAAAAAGTATCGTTATCGGATGGATTAGAGAGAAGACGAGAATATAGAGCAAAAACAACATCAGCAGTGACCATGGGAACATGCATTTTCTGAGTATGCCAACGAATTTGCCGGTTAGTATCTGCCAGTCGGTCAGCGAGGTCGACATGAGCATTGGCCATGATCGGGATTCTTTTTCTGCGGGTATGCATAAGGCGGGCGGAATGACCGTAAAGATAGTCGCGTAGATCATAAAGCCCAGAATGCATATCGGTAGAGTTTCTCCACGGTCCATGATCACCGAAAAAACACATATAAAGAATACGACGGTTGAACCTACGCTGACTAATGCCATAGCGGCTAGGCGCAGGAATTTTCTTTTTACGAAAACCGGGCTTCTGGCCTCTCGCCATATTACGGGGTTGTCACTTATGGGTCTTATCGGTTTTTCTTTTTTGGGTTTTGCTATTCCGCAGAATTCATTCTCTGACTCGGTATTCAGCCAGCGTTTCAAGGGGCCAAGCTGACCGGAGACTTCCATGAGAGCAACCTTGCGGACTTTTAGCGAGGCGATGAAAAGTATTACCATGGAAAACAAAAGGGAGATACCGCAATTTAATTGCCATATTAAATCTTTTATCACAAATGCTCTGCCAGGATTTTTCATGCTACGTCCAAGGCTATTAAGCAATTCATAAGGATTAATACAACTGAAAAAATTTATCCAGTAGATTCTGTAATTGTAATTATAACTTCTTGCATCAAAAGCATATTCCTTAAGCCATACGATAATTAAAGCTGAAGCAACAAGAAAAATAATAACTATCGGAATCACAACGAACGGTTTTTTGATGTATATTGACAGAAACAGGCTTAGTGATGCGGCGAAGATCGTCAATGTCAATGTTACGCAGAAAGTCGATATGATGTAATTCCATGGGACGCCGCCGAACACTCTTACCATCGACAGTATCGGAAGGCTGATGGCCATCAGGAAGATTAGCTGGCAAAGTTTGCTTAGCATTTTTCCCATTACAATCTGGAAGCTGCTTATCGGGGTCGAGACGAGAACGCCGATGGTCTTACCGCGAATTTCATCGCTGATCGACGAGCTTAAGAGGATTGCTGCGAGAACGGGCATTGCGTAGAACTGGAACCATGCTATATTCGTGATGATCATTTTGCCGATCCGCGCCATCTGAGCCTGTATCCTCAGACTCCCTTGACTGCCAGTCAAACCAAAACCATTGAATCCTGAAAAAGCGGCACGATCATATATATTCGACCAGACTATAGATATGAAAATGGTTATGGCAATCAGGTAAACGAACCTGAGAAAATATGTTCTTTTTCGGCGGCTTGCTACGCGGAGCTCCTTGTCGAAGATGGGGCCTGTTATGATCGTTGGTGATAGAAACGAAAAGAATTTTGTTGCTGTCGCTGTATTCATTGTTTTCTTTAAGTTATTGTTTGTTGTCAAGTCTGATCGGGCAGCTCGCGCTGCCGCGCTTTTAATTTGTTCCTGTTTTTACGAGCGTATTACCTAAACCCGTGATGTTGGCTTCTAGCCGACATTACGATTAGTGGACTATTCCTTTTGTTAACTGCAGGAACGCGTCGTCTAGTTTTAGCTGCTCGGGTTGTATCGATATAATGTCGAGTCCGCCCTTAACGAGGGTTCTTGCTATCAGACCGTCGTTGTTTTCCAGCTCTGCGAAGGTTACCGCGATATGCGAATTTTCGCGTCTTACTTCTTTTATCTGCGGCAGGGCCGTGAGCAGTTCGATGGCTTTGTCGGTGTCTGCGGCGACGGAAACTCTTACGCGGCTCTGCAAGCCCATCTGGTCCTTGATCTGATCCATTGTTCCGCTGAATACGAGTTTTCCGTGTTCGATGATGCCGACGTGGTCGCAGATCTCTTCAAGCTCGCTTAGGATATGGCTGGAGATCATGATCGTCTTGCCCATGCGTTTGAGCTCCATCATCAGCTCGCGTATTTCGATACGGGCGCGAGGGTCAAGGCCGCTTGCCGGTTCGTCGAGGATCAGAACCTTCGGGTCGTGTATGAGGACGCGGGCAAGGCCGAGACGCTGCTGCATTCCACGCGAAAGGCTGTCGACGGTGGCGGCCTTTTTGCCGGTAAGGTCGGTCAGTTCCAGTACGCCTTCGACTATGGCCTTGCGTTTTGAGCGGTCGATGCCGAAAGCGGCGGCGAAGAATTCCAGGTACTCGAAAACCTTCAGGTCGTCGTAGACACCCATAAAGTCGGGCATGTAACCTACCTGGCGGCGTACGTCCTTGCCCTTTCTGGTAACGTCCATTCCGTCTATAAACGCCTGGCCGGCTGTCGGTTCCAGAAGGGTTGCCAGTATTCGCATTGTCGTGGTTTTGCCTGCGCCGTTTGGCCCGATGAAACCGAAAATATCACCGGCTGCGATGTCAAGCTTGAGATTAACGAGAGCGGCTAGCGAACCGTAATTCTTTGAGAGTCCATTAATTTTGATCATAAGCGATGTCCTTACTTTTCTGTTCGGGGAAAACAACGAGTCTTACCAGTTGTATATGTTTATATTCACATTTGGTTTTCTGTAATCGATACGGGACGGGGGCATCTTCGAATGTCGCGCAGACGACGGCAGCTCCGCCTGCCAGATAATCCTGAATGGAACGGCTTCTTCGGAGGCAGCCCTGGGCCGAGAATGTTTTTTCCGTTTCGAGCGGTCTTTCGGTGAAATGCCTTGATCCGCCGTATTGACCGCTGGTGATCTGCTGGACGGTGAAATCCCATTTTTTTCCACCCTTGAGTCTTCCGGTAAATTCCTTTTTACCTTTCGCCGGAACAGCGGAAAAATCCAGGTATCTGTCGCCTGCAAAAAGCATATAGCCGCCCTTGAGTTCGGTGGAACTGAGGTTGTGAATCATTACGGTTACGTCTTTGTCGTTGCGGGTGCAGGTCGCTCGTATCGGAAGCTGATCGGCGGGTGATTCGTTGATTAGACACTGCATTGTCCAGATGTTGATCGGCAGGGAGTACGGTTTGTTCGATCCGTCATGCTGGATGCAGTGGATTTGTTTAGAACTGCCCTGACTGTTGTAGGAGTATATCTGCTGCTCTGCCGGCGATATCGCAGAGAACCATTGATTTTCGCGTTCATCGACCAGCTCATAGTCATCACTGCCAGGGGCGAAGATCGCCGAGTAGTTTGTCGTCCAGGCATCGGATACGCCATCGATTGCATTCGGATTTGAGATAGCGTCAACGACAGAAACGTGCCGCATTTGCAATGAACCGCCGCGAAGGGCCTGGACGCCGTGATAGGCTCCGAATGAAAACAGGACGATCCAGAAAGTCGACGTAACCCAGGTCATCGGCAGAATGTCTTTTCGTTTTAGAACTATATAATCGACCGGGCCGACGAGGACGGCCAAAAGCAGCAGCAGGAATATTACCGGCAAGATGCCCAAGGGCCGCATCTCAGAGATATTGTAGAGGTATTCCAGAACGGCGTTGCTGCCGGCCTGAGAAAGACCTGTCTGGAAGAAATTGTTATTATTATCAGAATTGTCCTGAGCCTTATCTCTCATTTCTATAGTGCGGGTGGCGGACATTGACAGATTATTGATGTCTTGATTGAAATTACTGTTTGGATTCGATTTGCTCTTGACGGCGACGGGCTTGAAATCGCTCTGATAACTGGAACTTTTGGATTCGAGCATCATGGTTATGCAGTTGACCCAGAAGTGAGAGGTGTTGTTCTTTTGTCTGTCAGACAGGTCGGCAGGGTCCAGTGCCAGGATACCGACCGCTCCGAAACCGGCATTTGCAGAGACGAAGAGGCACTGGCCGCTCTGGGAGTTTGCTATCTTATATAAAGGCGATCTTGGGCCTGTGAAGACCGGACGGGCGACAACGGTTTCTGATTCAGACGGGTTTAACTTTAGGCTTTCAAGGTCGGCGGGGGTTAAGGTGGTCTGACGGGCATCGGAAACCTGGTAGGGTAAGATCGAGTTTATGGGATTTTCTTCGCCTATCGGACTTGCACCGGGGATGAGCAGGAGTTTTCCGCCTTTTGATACCCACTGAGATATCGCGGTAAGCTGCTGTGGCCTAAAACGTGACCAGTCGGGAGCATAAAGGATGAGAAG
>JAIPFN010000230.1 GCA_021736615.1 Phycisphaerae bacterium
CCACACGAGCCTTAAATTCCTTACCAAAATGCCGTCTTTTTGCCATAACTCTAACCCCTACAAGAACTTAATGATGCTTTAATTATAGCACATCATACAACCTTATACCATGGTTTGATTTCTGGGGAGTATTATAATGTAACAGTTCAGAATAAATATCTAATCCGCTCAATCATATCAAAAACGACACCGTGTCGTTTTTCTGATATACGACCAACGGCAGATAGAAAGCTTTGTCATATTCGGACAAACCTAACCTTTTCACACTTGGTGATAAAAGGTTATTTGGTTATTATCCCCTTTTTTGGCTCATAATGAGCCATTGTGGGCATTTCTTCTTATTTGCTCCAAATACGGAACTGTTTCATTTTGGTCTGAGTAGCTTAGAAATCTGTTACTTTATTACATAAGGCTATTTCGGTCTGACATCTAAATCGGCAAGAGTTGCTGATTTGAACTGTTCTTTTTGTAACAGTTGAAGCTCAAATACGAAACAGTTTCGTTTTTGATTCCCCTTAAGATGCTGAATGCAACTCCCCTCCAAGACAAGCAATTGGAACATAATGTACTAGCTGATTTGGATTGATGCTAAAAGAAACGAATTTAGTTCGTTGCTTTTAGCCTAAATAGGTGGATGCCTATAAGACCGCTAAGTTTCTCATCATTCGTATAGTTCTGCCTGTGACCTTATTTTGTTCTCTAATGCCTTTTGATGTATTTATCAAGTAAAAATTATTTCGACTTGATTTCCTGTTTCCGCAA
The DNA here is from genome assembly GCA_021736615.1 of Phycisphaerae bacterium. The sequence goes on from JAIPFN010000230.1 coordinate 763, forward strand.
TATTGTAAAAATTCAGGGATGAAGAATTAATTCTAGAGTTCCCATTATGGGAAGTCTAACTTGAATATCTATTAGTTCTATGCCTTTGTTTCTCATTTCAATAAGGGGCACAGGGGCAGTCAATGATAAGCACCTTCAAAACGGACCCGGTGGTTTACACAGGTATCATTACTGCCCGATACCAATACTCCATCAGGAAATAGGTTTCTTGCTCTTTCCTGCACTTCGATACCTTCATCGATACGGAGCTGGTCAGATGGGCTTGTGATAGGTTGGGTAGGCTGTAGTTGCTGGAGGAAGCCGTAGGTCCGACACCGAAGGGTCGATAGGAATAGGTTTTTAGTTATGTATTTTGGCATAATTCGATAGTCCATAATATGTTTAAAGACTACAGTAATTGGGTCGATAGTTCAATAGGTGGTAGTGGGAAAAATGGTTCTCTGGAAATTATGGTGGGTGGGTGGTGATATTTTTTGTAAAAAAGTTGGGATAAGTGACTATCGATAGGAAATTCTGATGAAAAACCATCACCGTATGAAAGTGAAAACCTCCTGTCGTGATGGCAAGTGCTTTTCACTTCGATAAAAATATGAGACTACCAAGCATTTAGTCTCATATTTAGGGGTAGTCTCATATTTTTGACAAAAAGAAAAACCCTCATAACTATAATAGTCATAAGGGTTTATCAACTGGGCGATACTGGACTTGAACCAGCGACCCCCTGCGTGTCGAGCAGGTGCTCTAGCCAACTGAGCTAACCGCCCCGGTGGGAGTATAATATCTATATTTCCGCGTCAAATGCAAGTGTATAACCTGAAATTTTTATATTTATTGAAAAATTTGCCGAATCGTGGCCTTAACGCCTTTAAGTCCATATAGTTAAGGCTTATGTAGGAAGCCTATTGTTGATTCCATTATTCGATTGTGAATTTCGGCGGTTTTGTCTTCTTTTGTTTGTTCCTGGAGGTCCTGGAGGTTAGCGCGGCAAAAATGACAGCCGAGTTTGTTCAAGTGAAAGTCGACATAGTCTGCCCAGGGTTTTTCGAGTGTTTCGAGCAAGTACGCGCCGATAGTGCTTCGCTTGGGGCAACTCGGCCGGGCAGACTCCCACACCTCAGTAAGCATGGACTCTATGCCTGTATCGCCGAGAGAGGACAGGTCACACTTCTGAACATACCCGCGAATCTGTTTTATGCAGCGGTGCTTAATTACGGCTATATGCTGCTGTGAGATGTCCATAGCTTTTGCGATGTCCGTATTTGAGAGCTGAGAATAGAAGAGAAGCTCGACGATCTGCAGTTCGCGGAAGCTTAGGGACGATTTGTAATTTTTGACAAGCTCGTTAAGGGCATCGCCCAGGGCAGTCAGTTGGGCGGTGCGGTCCTCGTCACGTCCGACATATCTGCTTGCCGTAAGTTCATCAGATGGCAGGTTAGAGAAGGCGTTGGATGGGGATTGCCCGGAGTCGGATTTCGTATAGAAATCCTGTATGAGCGTAACGTGCCGGGAATGGGCACTGCGGTAGGTGTCTGCGATCTTGCGGCGGAGGATAGCGAAGAGGTAACTCTCGACGGGGGATTCCTGTCTGAACGCGGGCAACGATTTAATGAACGCAATGAAAGTGTCCTGGACGACGTCCTCGGCGTCGGCGCGCTGGGCGACCTTGGCCCTGGCGAAGGAGACTAGACGTCCCCTGAAGCGGTCTATGAGCTGAGACCACGCTCCCTGATCGCCAGAGCGGATTCTATCTATCAGATATTTGTCCGCTGCTGTCGGTTTCATGTTTTCATTTGTCCGGTTCTCAGCCGGGTGTACCAAAAGTATACCGTTTAGTACCGCTTTGAAATACGCGGAATTTTAAATGTCTATTTTGCCTACAAAAAAGTTTATTTATTGGCTAATATGTGGGATTTTAGCCGCAAAAAAACCTGCTAAGTTACCTAATCCACTTTATCTGTTTTCTAGTTGTCTTCAAACACAGCGGTTAGCAAATCAATTTCGTCCGGTCGTGATGTTGGCAGGATGCCGACATTACGGTACAAATGCGGCGGTACGGATCATATGGTTAGTAATAGTACTACTGCGATTATACCTATGACTGTCAGTATCCGCAAGACTACTGTGTAATATCCCTTTGTCGCGGCGTTTAGTATGAGGTATATCACGCAGATCACTAACGCAATTCCGATAGCCGACATTATATGATATGCCCAGGATTGCCTTGCGGCGTTATATACCCCCAGCTTGTTTTCGGCAAGACGCTGAACATTTTGGGGTAAAAGGTTAAGAAGTATGGCCTGCCTGTGAATATTCGATGCTTTGCCGCTCAAAGACTGTGCGAATTGATCCTCTACAAGCCCGTAATTCCATAAATCATCCCTTGATATCGAATAGTTTGCGACCCTGCCGTCATATTGCGGCAATGAGCGGGCAATCTGGAATACTCTTTCGGCTACTATCTGCGTTGCCCGGTTTTCAGCTTGGGCTTTTGCTGATCCAGAAGAGGCTCCCGGGTTCTGGGAATATGCTATCAGGTAGTGATTTCCAGGTCTTGCGTTGCAGTAAGAATCAAAACTTTCCAGCCAGGGCTTTTCGGTAAACTTTGCTCTAACTGGGTTAGAGTTGTGTTTGACGTGTATATAGGCTTCGATAGTGCCTTGCGCAGAATTTGTAGAGTCGGTAATATCTAAAGAAACCCACATATCTTTACTTGTGAAGGAATCCTTGCCGGCAGGTGCAATGTAACATTTTGTATCCGGCAGAATTTCCTGAAAAACGCCTATTGCTATGTCACACCATTCTTCGGAGAATCGATCCTTATAAACAACTAAAGCAAGTTTCTCAGGCATGACCTGACCACTCAAAGCCTGTTGTCTGACCATCTGATCTAAACGGCATGCTACACCTCGCAACGCAGAAGGTATAGAATAATAATTGCTCGCGGTGAACTCCTTTTCCATTCCCGGCGACCATACGGAAGGTAGAGGTCTGTCGGCGGATATGCTGTAATTCTGGTCGGGAGATGCGTTTCGGGCCGGGGCTGCGATTTGCGTAAGGGTGTTACTGGAAGAGGTCGGCATGTGCACAAAACGAAGTAACAAAACACTCACTACAGCCAAACCGGCAAATCCAAGCGGGATAAAGAGCAGTGCCCATTTTTTGCGGATTGCCGCAATGATAACAAGTACAACCAGAGCTACGAAAGCCATTAGAAGAATCAGTGAACTGAAAGCGAAATTAGGCGTGACACTAGTATGCACAACATTGGATCGGCTGCGTGTTGCTTTTACGTTGCTGTCAACACTGTATTCGGCAACCTGGGCGGTTTCGTTTGAGCTATTGCCCTGTCTGACATGCGTATCCTGTACTGCCTGGATATGTGCGGCAGTCGCCCTATCCCGAACAAGATGTTGAGACTGGCGCGAGGACACGAAATGCAAACCGACGAATACCGTAAACAGCATAACAAGGCCCAGCGGGATGAAGAGCAGTGCCCATTTTTTACTTATTATCGCGTAGATTATCAAGGCTAGAAAGCCTGCGATTAGCAGAACTAGTATTGGTAAAGCTAAAATTGCAACATTCATTATTTATTGTCCTTATATCAAATACAGCGTGTGCTGAAACACAACCTACGATTTATATTGTTTTGGGCGTTTATTGAATATCCAATAACGAACAAGGAACACCCAATAGCCAAGTCTAACAGCGTGGGCATGGCCCACCCTACGGTTTATTTTCCATATACAGCGACGACATCAATTCGGGCTGCTGGCGTTTTGGCGGCCAGACTAACAGTATCATTGAAACTACAAAAAACAAACCTGCAAACCCCAGTGTCTCATTCATTATACCATCAAAATTCGTCACATTTCCAGAGATCACACTTTTGATAGTATCAGCGTTATACTTTGTAGACAGTGATTCATAGACCATAACCAGTGTAAAAGTCATGCCGGATATTGCCGCAATACTCCTTAGCACATGCCATATACCTTCCGGTCTGCGAGCAATTATCGTGAAGATCATTGCCATTGCTCCAAGTATTACGGCGGCAAGTACCAATGTTGTCTGAAACATTAATGGCCATCCCTCAGTGGCAAAAATATTCTGCATTTTCGAAGCCAACTCGGGAAACCCACCTTGAATAATAACCGGCACACGAATAGCTGCGGCAAAGCCAGGCAGCAATGCGATAAAGAGCAGGACGTATCCTAGACCGGCAAGCAGATATGCGAAAGGTTTGAAAGATGGTCTGTAGAAACTTGACGCGAAAGACTGCTTCGGTGCGTATTGCCGTTGATCTGTTGTCGGTTGAGACCGTGTTGAATCGTTACCTGTTTCAGTTTTCTTTGCATATCCTGCAGTTTGTGGCTGCAATTTTTCATCGGTGCGATGTCGACTCTGGTTTCTGTTTCTTACGGAAATTTTCGATTCGTTTTCCCATAGCGTAAGCTTGCGACCCTGCTTGTCTGTAAACTGGCCGGTTAGAATCATTATAAAGTCAATCAACTGGCCGATGCCGAAGAATCCGAAAGTAAAGAGCCACAGTATTCCCGTCCCGATCTTACCGACGTAAAAACGGTGGAGACCGCCGACACCGGCAAAAAGCATTACGCCGGACATCAGCAATGCAATAAAGCCGTTGTAAGGTGAAACGCCGGAGGCAGGAGCGGGTTTCTGATTTAACCGACGGCCGCCTAAATCGATACCGTGATGGCGGTCTCGACCTGGTGCGGGATTTGGATGGGCCTTCGGTTTTGGTTTTGGGTTTGAACCGCCCGGAGCAAACGGCGAAGCGATCTGCACGGCGAAAGCGGTACCGGCGAAAACACAGGCAAGCAACTGCGGTGGAATATGGGCAATATTACCAGCAACCCATCCGACAAACCCAACCCAAAGAGCGGACCAAAGCGACAATCTCGTTTGTCTATCGGGCGAAGCAAGCTCCCACCAGTCAACAAAACTTATTCCAATGTAAACGACGATAAACCCAAACAAACTGCTTCTTACAAATCCGCCATAGTCTATAATAGACGACAATATCATAACCCCTATCAAAGGCATCGAAGCAACAAACCCCATAAGTGAGCGGCGTCCCATACCTTCCCGGTCATCCATATCTGCAAACCACTGACGGCGGGCAGTAACGACTAATGCAGCTGTAAGTCCGATGACGAAAGAAAAGATTCCGACAGTCAGCGTAGATGTTTTCACACCGGCAACACCAAAGGCGGCACCTGCCAATGAGATCAATACTATAGCCATCAAAAAAAGTACCGCGCGTTGTTTGCCGGTTACAAAGTCCGCGTTCGCGGCCTCTTGCCATGTATCGGCAGCGGACCTGACCCTGCGACCGGCTTCGTCGAGCCGGGAGTTTACAGTTTTCCTGGCATGGTCGATCCTTTCGGCGACAGGGTCATCGCGCCGGGGCAGGTCGTGTCCCATTTTTTTGCCGATTCGTTCTGCGACCATCGAAAGTGAGTTGGGCGAAAAGTGCGACATGCTGTTGCGTACCTGTTCTGAACCGAAGACATCTTCGACCATTTCCTGTACGGTCTGGTAACGCTCGGCGGGATCCTTGCAGAGGGCTTCCTTTATTACCCGCTGGAAGGGTTGCTCTATACTGTCGAGGTCCGCGTCGGCGGTCATGTGTTTCATGAGTACTTCGGCGGGGCTTGCTCCGAAGAACGGCACCTGGCCGGTTACCATTTCATACAGCAGCACACCGAGTGCATAAATGTCGACGGATCGGTCGTACCGCCCTGCCCCTATCTCCGGGGCCATGTAATGAACGGTACCGACGGTAATCGTCTGGGCGGAGTTCTGACTGGCGTTAATCGCTTTGCTGAGACCATAGTCGCCTATCTTTACCGCTCCGTTTTCATAAAAAATATTGCTGGGCTTAAGGTCGCGATGGACTATTCCGCATTCGTGGAGATACGACAGGCCCTTTGCGATCTCCCGCAGGAAGAAGGCTGTCTTTTGTGTGCCCAATCCGCCGGGTGAATCTTTGATAAGCTCCGACAGCGACGGGCCAGAAACGAATTCCATTATCACAAAGGGCTTATGCTCGGCGTTATACTTGACGTCAAAGATGCTCACCAGATGCGGGCTTTTGAGGTTCATGCATTGGGTAATGCCGCGAAGCTCGATCTGCTCGTAGTTCTGGACGACCTTAAGAGCGACCTGACGGCCGGAATCGCTGACGGCATAGTAAACCTCACCAAAACCGCCGAAACCTGCACCGCGCTCGATAGTATAACCTTCAAGCGGCCGGTCGCCATATTTGTATTGAAATTGCCTCACGTTATCCATTTCTTATTGATTATTTATTATTGCTTCCTTGATTACCAACGACATTTTTCCTATTGTTATTGGTTTGTTCATTGTCAGGCCTATGCGGCTGTCGTAACGTTTTTCGTCCACTTCTATGTTCTGCTCTGTTCGGCACAGCAGCTTGCCGTTTTGTTTGAACAGTACTATCTGGCTGTCCATTCCGGTCGCGCGAATATGGTTTTTAATGCCCGCACCAATAAGTATTTCCCGGTCCATCAGGATTATATTTCTTGTGTCGGCATTCGGCAGCCGTGCACTTGCCAGGGAAATCACCGCCGTTGAACTTGCCGCGTTGGGAATATTAAACTTCATCCTGCACCGCATTGAAAGCGAAATCTTGTCGCCGTCTTCGAGCAGTTTGTCGGTTACGGGATTTTCGTTGACAGCAAGCGGTTCTTTCGAACGGATAAAGTAATCGCCTTCCACGCGGTCTATTGTCGCTACGGGTAAACCCGGCTGCGCCATCAGACCAATAAGCGGGCGATGCGAAGAACTGATCGGACCTATCGTCGCGGGAGTTTCGCTTATGACAAGGTAACTGCCCACACCGTCGATCTGGAGCAGGAAATTGTTCGGCATTTTATCGTTTGAGTTTTCATAGATCAATTGATTGTCCTTTGGCACGTCCAAGGCTGCGGCAGGCAAACCGTCAGAGACGACATCGGGCGCAGGCTGCTGCGACCATAGCATTGACAATGGCCCTACCATTAGATCGTCGATTGCTTCGGCGGCTTTCTGGGCGTCTTTTATTGCCGCTTCGAGCCACTTTGCATTTGGCAGGATCGTTCTTAGCCTGCGGAGGGTTTCAAGTGCCCTGGGCAGATTTCGGCAGTTGAGAGAATCGGCTGCGATTTGACATTGAGCAAGAACGCAAGTGAAATCTTTTGTCTGCGAAAAATCCGGCCGTAACGAAGAAAGTTTACAAAGGTAGTCGGCGGCGTGGTCGAGGCGCCCGGTGTTTAGCTTTTCGGTAATGATTTCTGCGAGCCTGGAAGCGGCGAGCGTGATTGTCTCGGCGGCGGCAGTGTTTGCCGAGGTGCTTAGTTTGGCGTCTGCTAGAATCCTGACAGCATGGTCGAGGTCGTCGCGTTTGAGTGCCGCGTTTGCCTTTGAGATTACCGCTGCTGTCTTTGTGCCTATTACCGAGGCCTGCTGGGTCAGGATCGCGGCCTGTGCGTTTTCCGGGGCCTTGTCCAGGATCGCCCTGCCGACAGAGACCATTCCGTTTTGGATGTTGGCTTTGGCGTCTTCGATGACGGCTTGCTGTTTGGCCTGGGCGAATCTGTTGTCTTCGATGGACTTGCAAATGTCTGCGCGGAGTTTGGCGGCGTCGGTCAGATTGCCGGCGAGTTTATCGGCCTTGTTGCAATCGGCTAGAGCACTGTCTATCCTGGCTGATCCCAGGTGAGCATTACCCCGTGCGATCAATGCGGCGGCGAGTTTCTTAGCAAGCTTTTGGCCTGGCCGCTGGCCAAGCAGGTTACCGGCGAAGACTAGGTCATACGCCTCGTCAAGACGACCGTCGGAAAATGCCGCTTTTGCCTGTTTTAGTTTTAGATTCAACACGACTTTGCCTCTAGGAAAAACAAATGACTCCTGTTTGCCATAATCATCTGCAAACCTTTATTGTACCATTTCATATCGGATTTCGCAAATCAAAGCGGTTTGGTAGAAATACGCGTTAATTGACCTCTATTGGCGATTTCTTGGAGAAATATTCGTCTATCTGGCCGGTCAGCTCGGTTTCGCTTACTTCGTCGAGGGGTATCGACTGGACGAACTGGTTTTCGTGGGCGAGAACGCGTTCGGCAACGGTCAGACGCTTTTTGATCTCGCCGATGAGCTTTTCGGTCTGTGCGAGTTTGCTGTTGTCAACGTGTATGCCCGATTCAACCGCTGAAGTCTTCAGGAGTCTGTACTGTGTTTCCAGACTTTCGATCTTGCTGGCGAGCAGGCGTTTGCGGCTCTTGGTCTTTTCGAGCAGTTCCATCGACGATTGCAACGCCGCCTGCCTTGTCGCCAGCAGCTTTTTCTTGCTCGCAAGTACCATTTCCGACTCTTTGAACCGATCAAACCGCCAGGAAAGGTCATCTTTTACCTGCGGACGCGAATATTCTCTGCCGCGAAAACTGAAGGCCTTTTTGTCGGATTTGAGGTAGTCGCGCAGCTGGGCGATCCGGCCCTGCTGGTCCCTCACGGACTTTTCGCCCTCGGAAACCTCATTTTTCAGGGCGGCGACTTCTACTTCTTCCCTGGCGATAAGCCCGATATTTGCGTGCATTTCGGGGATTATCTCTTCGAGAAGGTCCCTTGCCCGGCGAAGCTCGAACTCGACAGGTACGGAATCCTTGATCGCAGTTCTGGCCCATTTACCCGAGCTTTTCGCATAACTGAGCACAACTCTGCC
>JAIPFN010000231.1 GCA_021736615.1 Phycisphaerae bacterium
TCCCGATTTATCGGGAAGGGACCCCGTGCCTCCAAAAAACGCTCCCCCTCCCTAATCCACTCGACCCTTAACCCCCTGTTCCCCGAACAGGGGGTAAGGGCCAAAGGCCCGCATAAAACCCACAAAAAAATCATTTATGAATCTCTCCGTAGGGTGGGTAAACACGCTGTTCGTTTACCCACCATTAATTTCAAATCTCTGTTAATATTATATAATCCTGACCAACATGGATTCGATGGGTAAAAGAAAAACATTTTACCCATCCTACGCGACTGCGGGCAAGATGCCCGCAGAACGGGGTTGAGCAACAGTCCCGCCAGCGCCGGGCTAATCACCCGACCCAACAAAAAATTCGTAATTCGTAATTGTTTTCTTCTCCCCCTCACTGTCTCACTCGACATTTAGCCCCGGGCCTGTCCCGGCTTTACGTCGGGGCACTCCGAATACCCCCCCCAACGGCATCAACCTTAAGCCAGTCAGTTATCTTACGAGGATCTTTTTTTTATATATTTGTATACTCGCTTAGCACATTTGTCTGGATTTTCTATAATATCACTTTCCCAAAAACGAAAGACCTTCCATCCCATTTTCTTAAGAGTACTATTGATTTGAAGGTCTCTTTCAACATTTCTTGTGATTTTCTTTTGCCAGAATTCTGAATAACCTGACAATTCCTCATCAAAAGAATTCAAACCTCGCAATCGCCAATTATTACCATGCCAAAAATCGCCATCGCAAAAAACCGCTACTTTGCCGCTAACACAAACGAAATCAGGTTTACCTGGGATTTTATATTGTTTTCTATATCTAATCCCTAACTTCCACATTGCCTTACCAAGTATCACCTCTGGTCTGGTGTTTTTTGATTTGATTGCGGACATTATCTTATGGGTTGTTTTTTTATCTCTTGCCATCCGACTAACTTTTTAGTTCAGAATCTAAAAAAATATCTATTCTCAAATTACTATTTTTAGAATTTAGCCATTGAGAACCGGATTCCGCAAATAATTCCAACCATTTATCGCAACGTTTTTTGGGGCTGAAAGATTTACCCCAATAAAATTTAATCTCGTCGGATGACAATGCTCTGAGACACTCCAAAATATTCATGACTTCCCCATAAAGATGCCTTGCGAAAAACGTTGGAATATTATGATATAGTCGCCCATTTATAGAAAGTTCAGTTAGCCCTCCGCCTGTAAAAATATCCCTAAATGAGGGGCATATAATGTTATGAACTTTTATTAACCACGCTGCTGCTCTATTGTATTTATTATCTCCTGCGCCTCCCATTCGAATTATTTCCGGAAACAAAGCAAGCATTTGGTGCCTCAGGTGTTTTTTTTCGTCAGATCCTAAACTACTCCAAAACTTTATTATTAAATGTGACCTATATTCTTCTCCGCCGTCTAGCCACCATAAATCACAATCTTCACCGTATTTTTCACGGTAGTATGACAAGAAAGGCTTGATAGGGCTGCGAAGTTTTCTTAGCTCTTCATATGGTTTGTTTATCTTGTCAAATATCGTTTGCCCCTTAGGTGTTTCAAAGTCAACCATATATCTGGGCGAGTGAGTTACTGCTACCTCGTAAAGACAATCTTGGTATTTTCTGAATTTAAATTCAGGAGGGGCTATGATTTTTCCAAAGAAAATATATATCCGCTCAACCGTCTCAACCCTACTGGATTCAAGAACACTGTTGCCAACGCATTTCCAGGGCGAACCCTGACTTGAGGTCTTGACCTCAACACCAAAATATTCATTCGCTTGAGGGTAATTTAAAATTGAGCCCTAATATAATTTCTGAAAGGTGATAACCATCTATCAAAGCTATAGGACGCTTACCTTTTTCCTGGGATTCCTTAATTGCAGCCCGGGAAAAATGACTTGTAGTCACAACTGAACCACCGGCAAACGGTTGAAGTGACCCTCTTAATTCCGCAACCTCTTTTCTACCAACTGTATGCATCCAACGCTTTGCCTGTATTTGCATCAACATTCCATGGACAGGCCACATCCCTAGACCAGCTTTTGCGTTTACATCTATACCTCCATCTTGACTGTATTGAGTCACAAAAACATCTCTAAAGCCGGAGTGAATCAACAAATCCCTTATAGTATACTCAAAATCTCTTGGAGACAAAGTTAGCAGTTTACTTCTTACTGTCTCGACCTTTTCAAAACTTTCACTTTCGGAACTTTCAACGTCAATCTCACGCTCATCACTTGAGTAAATATTATTAGCTCTTGAATCCTTCAAAATCTCACTCATAAGTCGTGGTGCAAACTTAACAGGAACGATAGCCATTTGTTGATGAATTGCGAATTCAAACATCCATACTTTTCTTACTTCACCGTCAATATCAATTTGGTTTTCGCGGTAGTGCCGAACATATTCAAGCAAACCAATAAAACGCCAGCGTTTTGGCCCGCATTTTTTATCTGTTCTTTTTGCAATTATCTCAAATGCGAAAATTGGAAAGTCATTAGATAGTTGATCTGGGATACGTTTATTCGCTCCTGATAAAATCTGGTCTCCCAATTTACCAGCTGCTGTGTATGTTAAAATATCTCCTTCAACTCGATCAAAATAAGGATTTTCATTAACTTTACGTATTTCGGGGGAACTCGTCATAATAACGCAATGCTCCACAGAATCACCATCTTTGGAAACTCTAATCCCACCTGCGTTAGAAACTTTAAGAGTCTTAAAGATTTCCTCATTAGAATAAAGTTGATTTACTTTGAATTCGTTCAACATATTAGTTCTCTTCTAGTAAATCTAATGCCTGCTGAAGTTTATTTATAGTGACATCATACCTTTCGGCAATTTCATCATCAATTACTGTCTCAAATTCATCATTCAAAAGACACCTAGCTTCTTCAATAGCGTCTTTTATTAAAAGATTTTCATGCCGCTTAGACATAATATAATACTTTCAATTAGTTACAATTTAATTTTATCAATGTAGAAAATTGCCTTGGTGTTTTTTGAGAGACTATAATTTGTGACCCAACTGTAAGTGAGTGAAACTTAATGAAATCCCTGACCCAGGCTTTGTTGCGGCAAAACCATCTCGGCGTACCATGCTTGTCTGTTGGCATGTCGGTTTTAATTTTTTTATCAAGGCCGGAGAGTACAAAAGTAATCGGTTTGCCATGTACAGGGCCTGCGCATGGAGCAAATGCGTCATCGGGAAAAAAATCACGACCGCAGGGAGTAAACCTTATCTTATTATTTTTAATATCCCCTTCGCTCAGGGTTAGAATATGGCTTTGTTTTTTTTGCAATTTAAATGGGCTTGTAAAAAATAATTTGTTAATTCAGGGTTTATTAAAGAAATGCATTTTAATTTAAAATAATCTTCACGTCAAAGGAAATTCATTTGTTAATGAAGCAAAATTTACAAGGATCAAATCTTCATTTTGCCAAATTTTCCAACCCAATTGAAAACTCCCAAAATCCTCTATCAAAATTAAAACTCCAAAAAAAACACCGACTTCAAACACCCAGGCCCGCCTCCAAAAACTTAACATTGAGCAAACCGAAATCAGAGCCAGTCCCGATTTCACATCGCCGGCTTTACGTCGACTTAAAACAGTCTCGGCCTCCGGCCGAATCCTCAATTCGTAATTCGTCATTCGTAATTAGTAATTAATTTAAAAGATAGCATAACGCTATAAAATGTAAAGAAAAAACCCACAATCCACCAAAAAAAATCTGCGCTAATCTGTGGCTAAAACTCATTCTTTTTTCCCTTAATCCTTTCCTTCATGCACTTCATGTCCTTCATGGTTAATCCCCACTACAAAGGTATAAAGGGTATCAAGAATTTAGTTTCCCCATTTTTTCGCCGACAAAAAAAGCTCAAAAGTGCGCAAAAGTGACCAAAAAGTGCGCAAAAAGCGCGCATAAATGCAAATTTCTGACGTTTTTTGGGCCGAATTTCACCCAAAAAACCCAAAAAACCATAGGTGGGATATATCTCTAATGTCCGTTTATCTCTTTTTTGCAGCCAAATATTAGTTAAAATTCACTGGACTAGCTGCCGTTTGACGATACAATTCTTTAATGGAAATATACCCTTATAAATTCAAACCAATATTCAAAGAACGCATCTGGGGCGGCTCGGCTATCGCAGATATTTTCGGCAAAAACACGCCTGAAGGCATCAAAATCGGCGAAAGTTGGGAACTCGCCGACCTCCCGGACGACAAATCCGTCATCGCAAACGGCCCGCTAGCCGGTCAAAACATCGCCCAGGCAATAGAAAAATACGCCGAATCCATCACAGGAAAACCCCAATACACCCCCCCGCTACCCCTATTAATCAAGATTTTAGACGCCAGCAACGTCCTAAGCGTACAAGTCCACCCCGATTCAGACACCTGCAAAAAAACAGGCAAAGGCGATCCAAAAACTGAATGCTGGTACATTATCGACGCAAAACCCGGTTCTTGCATATATAAAGGCCTAAAAACAGGCACTACGAGAGATCAGTTCGCCGCCGCTATCGCAGACGGCAGCTGTGCCGACTTGATCGAAAAGGTCGAAGCTAAGGTAGGCGACTGCCACTTCCTGCCCTCCGGAACCGTGCACGCCATCGGAGCCGGTCTGCTCATCGCCGAGATTCAGCAGCCGTCCGACACGACATACCGCGTGTTCGACTGGAACAGGGTCGGCGACGACGGCAAGCCGCGTCAGCTCCACGTCGATGACGCTCTGGAAAGCATACACTTCGATCCGTCCGGCGATGACCTTTCGGTCAAGAGCGTCGGCAGGCTGGTCGATACCGAATTCTTCAAAATCGACAAGGGCCACATGCTAAAAGACTTGGAAATGCTCGTTTCCGCGGGAATTATGAAGGTTATTGTTGTTCTAAGCGGCGGCGGGAGGATCGAAAGTCAGCTAGCCGAAACAGTTGAATTTACAAAAGGCGACACCGTGCTGCTGCCTGCGGCGTACGAAGGTGTGGTCTTTTTTGAGGGCGATACGGAATACCTTACAGTTACAATGTGATTAAAATAACAAACAAATTGCGAGGAATGCAGAGTTGTTAAAACTTAGTGAAAATCCGCCGGCTATCTGGCCGGATGACAAATCAATAAACGAATTCAAAGGCAAATGGTGGGTGGTGCATACCAAAAGCCGCAACGAAAAAGCCCTGGCCTGGCAGATGCAGCGGGCTGGTATCTCGTACTTCCTGCCAATGACCAAAAAGGTCAGCAAAAGCAAAGGCCGAACCATCCGGTCGCTGCTGCCTCTGTTTACGGGGTACCTGTTCTTCTGCGGCAATGAGGACGAACGGCTGGTTGTCCTGCAGACCAACAGAGTCGCAAATCTTATCGAAGTGACCGAACGAACCCAATTCCTTAAAGACCTTTCGCCTATCGAAACGGTTATCAAACAGGGTGAGAATATTCAGCCTCATGTATACATTAAAGTTGGCCAAAGATGTCGCGTTGTAGCGGGTCCGCTGCTTGGGACCGAAGGAATCGCCGAGATTTCCACCAAAGGAACAAAACTGGTTCTACAGGTTGATATGCTTGGCCAGGCGACGAGCGTCGAGATAGCAACCGACATGATCGAGTTGATTTAGCAGCTAATTGCGGGCAGCGATCATCGGACAGCGTGCGGCGGTGTTCCTTAAGGTTTAGCGAAAATCATTGAGCTTTGCCTGCTTTTAGTTAGTTCCCTGTTTTCTTTATTTTTTATTTGATTATTGGGCTCCTTAGTGTTATTTTTTGTCTTTCATTGTGTGATTTTAATATTGTAAACCCAGTTAAGGAGAACAAAATGCAATTAAGTGTGCTCGATATTACTGTTTTTGTTGTTTTTATTGCCAGTGTCATCGGCATCGGCGTTCTAAAAAGCGCTAAGGAAAAAACAAGTGAGGACTATTTTCTGGCAGGACGAGGGCTAAGCTGGTGGTTGATCGGCTTTTCTCTGATTGCGGCTAACATCTCAACCGAGCAGTTTATCGGTATGAGCGGAAGCGCGGCTAAATGGCTTGGGCTTGCCATCGCAAGTTATGAGTGGATGGCCGCGATTACGCTTGTTGTTGTCGCGTTCTGCTTTTTGCCGAAATTCCTCAAGAGCGGCATTTACACTATCCCCGAGTACCTTGAATACCGATACAACGAAACTGCTCGCTCGCTTATGGCTATTTTCATGGTCGTGATCTATGTGTTTGTTACCTTTGCAGCGGTTGTATATTCCGGTGCATTAACGGCTAAGACACTTTTCGGCGGTCAGGAAATTTTTGGAATAGCGATAACGATCAAGTCGGCTTCGTGGGCTATCGGAATGCTGGCTGCGATATATGTTTGCTTCGGCGGATTGAAAGCTTGTGCGTGGGCCGACCTGCTGCAGGGATCGGCGCTTATCGTCGGCGGCGGTATCGTAGTAATACTAGCCCTGAAAGCACTCGGATCAGCTACGGTTGAGGAAATTCCGGCACTGGCGAACATCGACGAAACGGCAGGTGCTATCCAAAGGTTCACCGAACTTAACAGTCATAAACTGCATATGGTACTTCCGAAATCGGACCCTGAAATCCCATGGACGGCTTTGGTTATTGGGCTGTGGATTCCTAACTTCTACTACTGGGGACTTAACCAGTACATCACTCAGAGAACACTCGGTGCGAAATCTCTAGGCGAAGGACAAAAAGGTATCGTCTTTGCCGCAGCACTTAAACTGATCATTCCGTTTATTATTGTTGTGCCCGGTATCATTGCTTTTAATCTGTATGGCGATGACATGAAAAACGAAGCAGTTGATACCAATGCAGCGGTTGTCGCAAGGTTTAACGAGGTACAGGCAAACCCGCAAGGATCTAAGATCGCATTTGTTTTTGACCGATATTACGAAGAAGTGTATCCGGAAGTTGCAGCAAAAATCGTAACCTTCAATGCGGCGGTAGCTGGAATGGATGCGGTAGAGGGTGAAACGGCAATCGCGAAAAATGGTGAGGCACTTAAAGCTATTGCCGTTAAGAACGAGGGACTGGCTAAGGATGATCAGGTAAAGTTCCAGCAGACTATGATCGGATACAAGCATGATTCGGCTTTTGCACTTTTGATCAAAAAACTTGTTCCCGAGGGACTTCGCGGTTTTATGATGGCCGCGATACTTGGCGCTGTAATGAGTTCGCTGGCTTCGATGCTTAACTCGGCGTCGACTATCTTTACAATGGACCTTTACAAGAAGTACATCAACAAAGGTGCCTCGCAGGAAGGCCTGGTAACTATGGGTCGTATTTGCGTTGGTGTTTTTGCTGTGATCGGCTGCTTTATCGCACCGCTGCTGGACGATCCTAAGTACGGTGGAATCTTTAAGTATATCCAGGAATTCCAGGGCTATATCTCGCCGGGTATCCTCGCTGTATTCGTATTTGGACTTACTATCAAAAAAGCACCGCCTATTGCCGGCGTAGTCGGTTTGGTCATCAACCCGCTTATCTACTTCATACTTGCTCAGACTCTTCCTGGTATGGCGTTCCTTGACAGGATGGCGTTGTCATTCTTCGGTGTTTTAGCTATAATGACAGTTATCACAATGGTTAAACCGCTTAAAGTCGCGGTCGTGATGCCGCACAATACGGACATCAACCTGGAACATTCTAACGTGGCAAAAGTGTTTGGCGCAATCGTAATAATTGCTACCTTAGTATTGTATGCGATATTCTGGTAATCGTTGATATTACAGCCCTCCGTTGATTCGGGGGGCTGTTTTTTTTGTTTGCTTTCTTTTTGGTTTTTGAGTTGATATTTACCATGGAGCAGCATAGCCGCAACCAAAAATAACTTAAGCACGGATTTCACGGATTTTCACGGATTAAAATTAAAGATTAAAAAGCAAAAATCAAAACGACAGATTAAAAATAAAAAATTTGGATGTGGGTGTTTGCTTGGGTTTTGCTTGCGACTTTTGTGAGTTGGGTTTGTTTTCCTTTTTTGCCACAGAGGAAAGAGAGGAAAAGAGAGAGATAAGAGAAAAGATCAGGGCGATAGGTTTTGTGGGTTGCGTTTGCTGTTTGCGAGGTCGTTATTAACCATGAAGGACATGAAGTCCATGAAGAAAAAATGATTTTAAAAACGGTATGAGTGTTTTGTTGGCTCTTCTTACAACTTTTGTGAGTTGGGTTTGTTTTGTTTTTTTGAATATCCAATCCCGACGTAAAGCCGGGACTTCGCTTTGCTCAGTACAAGGAATGTCGAATTATGAGGTAATGGGCAACAGATGCTTGTTTTTTATTGGTTCCCGACGTAAAGCCGGGATGTTCCATATTGGTTATTCCTTGTTCGATATTGGATATTCGAGTTTATTCAGCGTGGGCACGGCCCACCCTACGGAGATATTTGAAATGGATATAAGTAACGATAAGGATGCTATTGCTTTTGTTAAGGGGCTTGCGGCTGAAAAGGGGCTTGATATTGCCGGCGGTAATGTTCGGCGGTCTTCCTCGCGTTTTTGCCTTGGTGTCGAGCATGGCGACTATAACGGTACCGAACTTTTTGGCGTCGGAACCGACCGGTTTATATGGATGGGGTACAAGGCAAACGGCACGGATAAGATGCGTTTGTTTAGTGCGAACTTTCCCGACGACGGGATTATAGAGTTTACGCTGGGCAATGTTCCCAAGCCGCAGACTGTGCCTGACTCATGGGCACGCTTTCCTTACGGCGTCGATTACATTCTGCAACGCGAAGGGTTTAAACTGACTAAAGGTTTCGACGCGGTGCTGTATGGCAACATACCTGGAGGCGGGATGAGCAGGTCGGCTTCGCTGGCGCTTAACCTTATCATCACGGCGCTGGAAGTTAACGGGATCGACATGGATGATCAGATCAAGATCGTTGATCTGGCTCAGCTGGTGGAAAATGATTATATCGGGTCGCCGTGCGGGATACTCGACCAGACGATGATTTTGTTTGCCAAAGAAGGTATGGGGACGCACTATAACCCGGCGGCGAGGACGATTGACTATGTTCCGCTGGGCGATGGTGCGACGGATTTCCGTATTGTGGGTCTCGACACCGGAACGGTTCGGCCCGGGCTGGAAAAGAGTACTTACAAGATAAGACGAGCCGAATGCGACGAGATGGTCGAACTTGCAAAGAAAGCAGGTTTCAAAATTGAATCACTCGCCGACATCAAAGAGGAATCTCTATACAACGACATTATCGCGAAGTTTAAGGACAGTCGGCCTGAGCTTTGTGACAGGATGACATACATCTACGGTGCGCAAAAACGCTTCTACGACATGATGGAGGCGTGGAAGGCCGGGGACATTGAAACTGTCGGGGCGATTTTCCGCAAGGACGGGATCGGCTTACGGGACGAGTACTCAATCTCCGGGCCGGAACTGGAATCTATGTGCGACATCGTGCGGACGGTAGACGGCGTACTGGGTGAGAGAATGCTCGGCGGCGGCGATAAGGGTGCATCGGGGGCGCTG
>JAIPFN010000232.1 GCA_021736615.1 Phycisphaerae bacterium
CTTATCTTGCCGCCTACGCTTCCGTTGTGGATGGTTGCCGTCGGCGTGATGTTCGGGGTGTTTATCGGCAAGGAGCTTTTCGGGGGAACCGGGCGTAACGTATTTAACCCGGCAATCGTGGGCCGAGTATTTCTTGCGATGGCATATCCAACGGCAATGACTACATGGGCACCTGTCGGCAAGGGTATTCTGGGCAATATGACCAGTTATGTAACGCCTCAGTCCATTGCAGCAGCGGCAGTAGACGGTGTGACAACGGCGACCCCGCTTGGCGGAGCCGACGTTAGTGTAGTTGATATGTTCCTTGGTAACGTATCGGGCAGCCTCGGTGAAAGTTCCGCTCTTATGATCATCATCGGCGGTGTTTTCCTGCTGATGACCAGGGTATCCAACTGGCGTACTGTTGTCGGTGTTCTTGGTTCTGCGGCCGTATTTTCCTTTGTTCTTAACAAATCAAACCCGGATGAATATATGCCGGCCGTCAGGAGTCTTTTTGCAGGCGGACTTATGTTCGGTGCGTTCTTTATGGCGACAGACCCGGTCAGCAGCCCTGTTACAAATGCGGGCAAATGGGGCTATGGAATTCTTATCGGGGCACTGGTAATTTTAATTCGTAATTTCTCCGCTTTTCCGGAAGGAATGATGTTTGCTATACTGCTCGGCAATATCGCAGCTCCGATACTCGATGAGATCGTTTTCAACGTGCGATTCAGGAGGCTCAAAAATGAAGGGTAACAGTTATACAATTTGCTACGCAGCGATACTTGGAACCGTTTGCGCACTTCTGCTTACCGGAGTTGCTAAATTTACCGAGCCATACAAACTGAAAAATGCGGCAGCAGAGAAGAACCGTAATATCTTTACTGCATTGAACATTGATTTTGATAAAAAATCTTCTGCTGAAGAACTTGTAGAGATATTCAATAACAAAATCGTTGAGGAAACCAGCGGCGACGGTCTTGCACTTTATAAATACCAGGAATCAGGCGTTACAAAGGGCATAGCGGTTGATTTTGAAGGCCCGGGCCTCTGGGCCCCGATAAAGGGTTTCCTGGCACTCGAGCCTGACATGAATACTATTCGCGGTATCACCTTCTATGAACAGGAAGAAACTCCCGGCCTTGGCGGTGAGATCAGTACGGAAGATTTCCGCAACAGATTTATCGGCAAGAAAATCGTCGCAGCCGACGGGAAGCCGGGCATCGCGATCAAGGCCGGTCTTTCAGGTATTAACGAGGTTGACGGTATCACCGGCGCGACAATGACCTGTGATAAAGTCGCAGAAATGCTTAATAAAGTAATTGATAAAATAACAGTCAGCAAAGAGCAATAAGCTATTAGCTAAGAATATATTTTTGAAGGATACACATATAATGGCTGATTCTAAGGGATGTATGACTTGCGGCGGAATGTGCGGCGGCAAGGGCATAGAGACATTTAAGGAAGGAGCATGGGCGAATAATCCTATCGCTATTCAGGTGCTGGGTATTTGTTCGGCTCTTGCGGTAACGAACAAACTTTCAAATTCGCTTGTTATGGGAGCTGCGCTGCTTTTTGTATGCGTCGGTTCGAATGTAATCGTTTCACTGCTTCGTAATCATACCCCACACAGAATTCGCATGATCGCCGAAGTAGCAATTATCGCGACTTTCGTTATTGTCTTTGACCAGGTGCTTCGGGCATTCTTCCCGGCAATGAGTAAACAACTTGGTCCTTATGTCGGACTTATCATTACCAACTGTATCGTTATGGGCCGAGCCGAAGCATTCGCTTTGCAAAACGGGCCAGTCCTTTCGATAGTTGACGGAATTGCCAACGGCGTCGGTTACGGCGTAGTTCTGGCACTTATAGCTATCGCACGTGAACTGTTTGGAACCGGAGGTCTCATGGGTTATAAGATCCTAAGCGATTCCTGGTATACTCCTAACCAAATAATGGTACTTGCTCCAGGAGCGTTTTTCGTTCTTGGGATCGTAATCGCAGTTTTTAACGCAATTAAAGGGCCAGTCCCTGAGGAGAGTAAATAATGAATGAAACGTCTGCAATTGTTATTCTTATAGCGGCGATATTTACGAATAATATCCTGCTTGCCAACTTTCTTGGTATGTGTTCGTTTATAGCATGTTCCAACCAGATAGGCACTGCCTTAGGTCTCGGAACTGCCGTTACTTTCGTTACGGTTACTACGTCGATGATCAACTTTGCCGTTTACAAGTTTGTTCTTGTCCCTCTTGGGTTGGAATATCTTCAGTTTATCGTTTTCATCGCGGTTATTGCCGCGTTTGTGCAGTTTGTTGAAATGTTTGTCGAGAGGTTCAGCCCGAAGCTTTATTTTGCATTGGGAATCTTTTTACCGCTGATCACGGTTAACTGTGCGATTCTCGGTGCATCGATGTTCCTTATCATTCGCAATTACACGTTTACCCAGTCTGTCGGTTTTGGATTCGGCGCCGGACTCGGATGGATGCTTGCGATAGTTCTGATGGCAGGTCTAAGGCAAAAAATGCGTTACAGCGACATTCCAAAGCCGTTCGAGAATATTCCGATTGCGATGATCGTAACGGGCGTCCTTGCAATGGCATTTATGGGTTTTGGCGGAATGGTTTCAATTCAGTAGTTTATACAGCTAAAGTAGGAGTTTTAAGTGGTATATTTGTGGGCAATTTTAACTTTTGGCGGATTAGTTGTTTTACTTTCTCTGGTGCTGATAATCGCCGAGAAAGTCCTGATCAACTATGGAGTGTGCAAACTCGATATCAACTCAGGCGAGAAACCGCTTGAAGTAGACGGCGGACAGACACTCCTGCAGAGCCTGTTTGCCAACGAGATATTCATACCTTCGGCGTGCGGCGGTAAAGGGTCGTGCGGACACTGCAAGATCGTTGTCACCGAAGGCGGCGGGCCGCTTTTGCCGACGGAAACGCCCTACCTTACGCGTAAAGAACAAAAGAGTAATGTTCGTCTTGCATGCCAGGTTAAGGTTCGCGAGGACATCTATGTCCGTATCCCATCGGATCTGCTTAGCGTTAAGATGTTTACTTCTACCGTTTCGATCTCGGAGACGATGACGTATGACATCAAACTCATCCGGCTGAAGATTGACGGCGACGAAAAAATTTCGCAGCGGCCTGGTCAGTATATTCAGATTCAGGCTCCATCTGATGAGGGACCGGTATTTAGAGCGTACTCTATCAGCTCTCCTTCCTATGAAGATGACAGTGTCGAGATGATGGTTCGTATCATACCTGGCGGTATCGGTTCTACGTATCTGCATAGCCTTGAAGTTGGCGATGCGGTTACTTTCACCGGGCCTTACGGTGAATTCTATCTTAATGAAGATCCAGAGACCGAGATCATTTGTGTCGGCGGCGGATGCGGGCTTGCTCCTATGAAGAATATCATTTACACGATCTATGACAAGTGGCCGGATCGTTCTTGCTGGCTGTTCTTCGGCTGTCGCGGTACGAGTGACATCTTCTACCTGAAAGAATTCGAAGAACTTGCGAAAAAGCATCCGAACTTCCATGTTGTTTATGCCCTTTCGGAGCCTGAGGAAGGCGCTAAGTGGGACGGCGAGACGGGCTTTGTTCATCTGCCGGTTGATAAGATGCTCGAGCCTGATGTTGAAAGACAGGCTTTCCTGTGCGGACCTCCGCTTATGATCGAAGCTGTTACGAGAGTCCTGAAAGATAAGGGCATCCCAGACGACGAGATATTCTACGATAAGTTTTAAGCAGCGGTCAGCGATCAGCAGTCAGCTATTAGCTTACAGAATTTGTTTTTTGTGAGGAGTTTTTTGTTGGACG
The DNA here is from genome assembly GCA_021736615.1 of Phycisphaerae bacterium. Next base: position 3,807 of record JAIPFN010000232.1, read on the forward strand.
AACATCTTGAACATGAAACCGGCGAGCTTATACTTTCGTGGGAGAAATATGACAGTGAATTTCTCCGCGATTACCTCGTTCGTGATGTTCAGGACCCACGGATAAATCTTCAGAGCATTTTAAGCAGGCATTTCCTTGTAGACAAACTTTTCGGCGATGCGCCTTCTTACCTGATGGATCAGGAGATTCGGTTTTCTCTCGTAATTAACTGGCTTATGGGGCTGGTTAAATCCGGAATCAACCATCAGGAACTTATCGGCTTGCAGAATAGTTTGTTTAATGACGAAAGCAATTCATTCGGAAGAGATTTACCTGGTTATGTTTCCGAGACTTTTGGAATGCTTTCGATTCCTAATTATATTTGCGGGCTTCTATCGTCAAGGCCGCCCGAAGACGACGAACATTTTGTCGACGAGTATTACCTGAACACTTTTAGAAGAATCTGGTCGGAGGAACTAAGTGGACGCAGTGCGGAGCGAATTAGCGCAGTCGAACCGGCTTGCGGGTCGGCAAATGACTGGAGATTTATTGACAGCTTTGGGATTTCAAGATTTGTTGATTACCTTGGATTAGATCTTTGTGATGACAATATTTCCAACTCCAAGTCAATGTTTTCGGCGGTAGATTTTAAGGTTGGAAATGTCCTTGAGATCGACATTAAGGATGATTCTTTTGAATATTGCTTTGTTCATGATCTTTTCGAGCATCTTTCTGTTGAGGCTATGGAAGTTGCTATCGCCGAGGTTTGCAGGGTCACGAAAAAGCAAATTTGCGTACACTTTTTCAATATGAACGACGACGAGGAACACGTCGTTGAAAAGACCGAACATTATCACTGGAATACGCTAAGCTGCGAAAGGACCAAAGAGCTTTTCCTGCGGCATGAGTCGAAAGTGGAAACTGTATGCATCGACAAGTTCCTTACGGAGAAATATAATTGTCCCGATACGCATAATAAGGATGCCTATACTTTTTATGTTACGATCTGATCGTTAATTATTTATGCCCTGAATACAAAATAAACTGCTCCGATCATACACAAAACCGCCCAAAAATAATTCAGATTGACAGGTTGTTTCATGTAGATAACCGTAAAAGGAATAAATACTGATAAAGTGATGACTTCCTGCAGTATTTTCAATTGGGGCAAGCTAAGTACCGTGTATCCAATGCGGTTTGCCGGTACCTGGAAAAGATATTCAAAAAAAGCAATTGCCCAACTCGCAATCGCAGCTATGTACCATACTTTGCCGGAAAGATTGCGAAGATGAGCATACCAGGCAAATGTCATAAACAAATTTGATATAGTCAGAAGACAGACGGTCTTTATTATAACCAGCACAGATAACACCTCTCATAACAGCACAGAATTTCAATGAAACTTTTACCAAATAATAAATTATCGCGTATAATACGCTATGAAGACTGTTTGAGCAAGGAAAACTTCAGATGAGGCGGCACCGACAAACTTTTGGCTTGAAGGTGCCGCCTGGAATATCGCTATTTAATTTTATTTCTTGTCCGTTTTCTTATTATTGTTGCTGCTCTGTCGCGGAATTCTTTTTGGCGGCGGCGGGGTCACCTTGTATTGCTTTTTCAGTTCTTCGAGCTCAACCTTCAACTCTTCTATCTTTGCCGCGTATTCTTTGTTTCCGTATTCGTTCTGCATCTCTGCGGGGTCTTTTTCGAGGTCGTAGAATTCCCACTCATTGATGTCGTAGAAGTGAATCAGCTTGTAGCGTTTTGTGGCGACGCCTTCGTGCCTGCGTACGCTGTGGGGGCCGGGGAATTCGTAATAATGGTAGTACAGGCTCTTTCGCCAGTCTTTCGGAGCCTCACCATTTTCGAGAATGTATTTAAAGCTTGCACCCTGCATATCGGATGGTTGTTCTGCGCCGGCGATGTCGAGGAATGTTTGAGCCATGTCCAGATTTTGTACAAGATCGTAGTTTGATGTGCCGGGCTTGATATGATTTGGCCAGCGGGCGATCAGCGGAGTTCTGAATGATTCTTCGTACATGAAGCGTTTGTCGAACCAGCCGTGCTCGCCGAGGTAGAAGCCCTGGTCTGCGGAGTACATTACGAGTGTGTTTTCGGCAAGGCCGGTGTCGTCGAGGTATTTCAGGACGCGTCCGATGTTGTCGTCGACCGATCGGATGCAACGGAGGTAGTCTTTCATATATCGCTGATATTTCCAGCGGACAAGATCCTTGCCCTGAAGGTTGGCTTTTTTGAACTTTTCATTTTTCGGGCCATAGGCAGCTTCCCATTTTTCGATCTGCTCGTCAGTAAGGCCGCGAGGTGTTATAAGTTTGTTGTCATAATCGCCCATTGTTTTTTCTATCGACATATCCTGGGTGTGAGCTGCTGTTCCGCGTCCGGAGTAATCGTCGAAGAGGTTATCTGGTTCGGGGATCGTGACGTCATCAAAAAGCGTCAGATGATCCGGACCCGGCTGCCAATTGCGGTGCGGGGCCTTGTACTGGAGCATGAGCATGAACGGTTTGTCTTTGTCGCGTTCGTCCTTTAGCCACTTGAGGCCCAGGTCGGTTGTAATGTCTGTATTGTAGCCTTCGTGCTTTACATTTTCGCCGCGTTTGATGAATGTCGGGTTGTAATATGCTCCCTGACCCGGCAGAACTTCGTCGTAATCAAAGCCGGTCGGTCGTGTCCAGAGGTGCCATTTGCCAACGATGGCGGTCTGGTAGCCGTTTCTTTGCAGGATCTTCGGGAATGTCTGCTGGGAAGTATCGAACCTTGTCGTATTATCCAGAACACCGTTGAGGTGGCTGTGCTTGCCGGTCTGGATGACGGCACGGCAAGGTGCGCAGATGGAATTTGTTACATAACTTTTGTGGAAGATCATGCCTTCTTTGGCGATGCGGTCGAGATTTTTTGTAGGGGCAACTTCGGCAAGGCGGCCTCCGTAGGCACTGATCGCCTGGAAGGCGTGGTCGTCGCTGTACAAAAAGAGAATGTTAGGCTTCTTGCCGGTGTTATTTGCCGCAAAAGTTTTGACCTGCGGGATTGTCAGTGCGGCGGCGGAAATACCGCACATTTTCACGAAATTTCTTCTATTTAATGCTGTATTCATTATTGCTCCTTCTTAAGTTATCATTGCCAGGTCAAATGGAAAACCCGGTTTAGCCATCGGGCACGGCGTGACCGATGCCACCCGACGATTGGCCAGTTTTATTTAGTTATTCCGTATTTTTTCTTTGTCTCTTCGGATCTGGTCGGCCAGCCTTTTCTTAACGGCGGATGCGGCGGGACTTTGTAGAGTTTCTTCAGTCTTAGAAGTTCTTTCTTTAGTTCTTCAATTTTGTCTGCGTACTTTTTGTTTTCGTACTGACTCTGCATTTCGGATGGATCCTTTTCCAGGTCGTAGAATTCCCATTCGTCGATGTCGTAGAAATGTATCAGCTTGTAACGTTTGGTGGCGACGCCTTCGTGTCTGCGTACGCTGTGGTAGCCGGGGAACTCGAAATACTGATAATACAGGCTCTTTCGCCAGTCGTCAGGTGCTTTGCCGTTTAGCATGATCGGTTTGATGCTCGCACCCTGCATGTCGTCGGGCTGGGGTGCGCCGGCAATGTCGAGGAATGTTTGCGCGAAGTCCAGGTTTTGCACGAGGTCGTAGTTTGATGTGCCGGGCTTGATATGATTTGGCCAGCGGACTATCAGCGGGGTGCGGAATGATTCTTCGTACATAAAGCGTTTGTCGAACCAGCCGTGTTCGCCGAGGTAGAATCCCTGGTCGGATGAGTACATTACGACCGTGTTTTCGGCAAGGCCGGTGTCGTCGAGGTATTTCAGGACGCGTCCGATGTTGTCGTCAACCGAGCGAACACAACGCAGGTAGTCTTTCATGTAACGCTGATACTTCCAGCGGACAAGGTCCTTGCCTTTGAGATTCGCTTTTTCAAACTTTTCATTTTTAGGACCGTATGCGGCGTCCCATTTTTCCCACTTGTCAGCATTTTTTCCGCCGCGTGTATAGAGCTTAAGGTCATATTTGTCCATCGTCTTTTCAATCGACATATCCTGTGTATGGGCCGGAGTGCCGCGTCCGGAGTAATCGTCGAAAAGGTTATCCGGTTCGGGTATAGTAACATCATCAAAAAGCGTAAGTTGGTCGGGGCCGGGTTCCCACTTGCGGTGCGGGGCTTTGTACTGGAGCATCATCATAAAGGGCTTGTTTTTGTCGCGTTCTTCTTTCAGCCACCTTAAGCCAAGGTCGGTTGTAATGTCGGTATTATAGCCCTGATGTACTATTTCTTCACCGCGTTTGATGAATTTGGGATTGTAATACTCTCCCTGGCCGGGAAGCACTTCGTCGTAGTCAAAACCGGTGGGCCGGGTCTTCAGGTGCCACTTGCCTACGATTGCGGTCTGGTAACCGTTCTTTTGCAGTATCTTCGGGAAAGTCTGCTGCGAGTTGTCGAAGTCGCAATAGTTATCACGAAGGCCGTTTAGATGGCTGTGCTTGCCGGTCTGGATGACTGCACGGCATGGGGCGCAGATGGAGTTTGTGACGTAGCATTTGTTGAAAATCATGCCCTCTTTGGCGATACGGTCGATATTTTTTGTCGGTGCGACCTTTGCAAGGCGGCCGCCATAGGCACTGATGGCCTGGAATGCGTGGTCGTCGGAGAATATAAACAGGATATTGGGCTTATCGCCATTTTTACTTGCAGAAAAAACAGGCACCTTCGGAATCGCCAGTGCGGCTGCGGAAAGACCGAATATTTTTACAAAATTTCTTCTGTTTAGGCCTGTTTTCTTCATTATTGCCCCTTCATACTGATTAAATAGGCGTAAAACACGGGTTTTTCTGATATAATTGCGAAGTATTTTACATCAACAGCATTTTAGACGCAAATTATACCGTGATTATTGCAAAACTGCAATAAATCATGGATTCAGGGCGTTAATAAGTGTAATATGGTAATAGTAAATTTCCGACACTGCTTTTAAGGGTAATCCAATGAAGTTTTCGCACTTAGTCTTTTTGGTAATGATCGCAACCGCCGCAAGCGTTTCTGCCGGTTCCATTGGTACTGTTTCTTTTGACACTCCCGACGCCGTCTTTGAGGACTGGCAGTTTCAGGCTGACGGGAAACCGACATTTGAGCTTGCGCAAAAGGAAATCGGCTGGGCGAGGCAGATCGCGGCAAGGATCGGAGACGGAGCCGATCTAAAAGCTGAATTGAGCAAGCTTGATGAGTTGGAAAAGCAGCTTCTGGAAAGGTCCGAGACGAAAGAATCTGTTGCGGTTAATTTTATTTACTTTGCAATTCGCCAGGTCAAGCGAACGATCATGTTCAAGGATCCACTCATTGATTTTGACGAAATACTTCTGATCGACAATCCATACCCGGCTTTTGGCAGAGAACCTGCTCATGAAGCCCGACACAGGAACGGGTTTATGGCAATGATGGGCGGAAGGCTGGCGGTACTTGAAGGACTCAATCCGGATGCGAATGTTCGCACGCTCGCACCATCCGGCGAAAAGGAGGCATCATTCTGGCGGCCGGATATTTCGTGGGACGGAAAGAAAGTTCTGTATTCGATGCGCCCGGAAGGTGAAATGTCGTTCCATATCTATGAGTGTAATAACGACGGCAGCGGGGTTAAGCAGTTGACGTTCGGCGATTA
>JAIPFN010000233.1 GCA_021736615.1 Phycisphaerae bacterium
GCATAGCCGCAACCAAAAAGAATTTATCCGAGGATTACGCAGATTACGCGGATTATTAATAACCATGAAGGCCATGAAGTTTATGAAGAAAAGAAGAAGGATTTTTTAAAAAAAGAGTAAAAAAGGCAGAAGGCAGAAGATAGAAGGCAGAAGATAATTGCGTGAAAGAAAATGTGTAAAAATACTCGTTTGAAAAACTGCGTGCGAAAGGTGCGAAAAGTTTGAAAGTTGCGAAAGGTTTGATGATCGTGTTTTTTTTGTAACTCTTTGCTAAACAAATGATTAGCGTTTGTATAATAAATAAACGAGCAAAAAAACACGAAGTTGAAAGATTTTAGTACAGTAACGTGTTTCATGACTGACGCTGTGTCGCTCATGGAAATTGATTTTATACTAAGTTAGAAAGGACAGACAAATGGCAGTAAAAATTAGAATGATGAGGCTTGGCAGGCGGCATAGACCGTTTTACAGGATCAACGCCGTTGACGGCAGAACTCCTCGTGACGGCAGAATCCTGGAAAAACTCGGTCACTACGATCCGATCGAAAAGGACGCAAGCAAGCAGTTAATTATCGATCTCGAACGCGTTCAGCACTGGCTTGGACTTGGTGCCATTCCAACAGAATCGGTTGATGACATTCTAGCGAAGAAAGGCCTCAAGACCAAATTCTACCTCGAAAGAGAAAATCGCCGTATAAAGGCTAAAGCTATTGCTCGCAAGAAGGGCAAGCCTTTTAACACCGCTGAAAAAGTAGCCGTCGAAAAAGCCGCAGAAGCAGCAGCAAAGGCAGCCGAAGAGGCAGTCAAGGCAAAAGCCAAAGCTGAAGCGGCAAAAGCTAAAGAAGCAGAAGACGCAGCAGCTGCTAAAGCCGCTGAAAAAGAGGCAAAAGCCAAAGCAGCTGAAGAGGCCGCTAAGGTTTCAGATGAAGCCGCTCCTGAAGCAGAAGACGCAGCAGAATAATTCAGATTTAATCCAAAAGGCCTGTTCCTTGACAAAAGGTACAGGCCTTTTTTAGTATTTACTCAAACTGGCCGATTGGCCAGTTTGATAATGAATAATGATTATTGTATAATGTATAATGAATGATTCGCCCTGGCGGGCGAGGCTTATTTATTGAAAACATTATGCCATGCAAATTCTTTTAATGTAACTGTTTGAGCTGCATTTCAAGCTGACCACGGTCAGTTTTAGTATTTTGTGTTTAGTTTTTAATTTGGGGTATTCAATGAGGATTGATGTTCTTACGCTTTTTCCTGAGATGTTTGAGTCGCCGTTTGGATACTCGATAATTCAGCGGGCTATTGAACGGGGGATCATCCAGATCGAGTTTACTAACATCCGTGATTTCTCCGAGGGCAATTACAACAGGGTCGACGACAAACCGTATGGCGGAGGTCCGGGTATGGTTATGAAGCCCGGTCCGGTTTTCGAGTGTTTCGAGCACGTCCGGAAACTGGCAAAAACCCCGGGCAGAGTTATCGCACTTACTCCGCAGGGCAAGCCGCTCAAGCAGGCGCTGGTCGAGGATCTTAGCAAAGAAGAGCGGCTGATCCTTATCGCCGGCAGGTACGAGGGTTTTGACGAGCGGATCATTGAAGGGCTTGACTGCGAACAGATTTCTATCGGCGATTATGTACTAAGCGGCGGAGAACTCGCAGCGATGGTTGTTATCGACGCGGTAACTCGTTTGCAGGAAGGGGCACTGGGTGACGATGTATCATCTGACGACGAATCGTTTTCCGACGGGCTGCTGGAATATCCGCAGTACACACGACCGGAAGATTTCAGAGGAATGAAGGTTCCGGAAATCCTGCTCAGCGGCGACCATGCAAAGATCGCAAAGTGGCGAAAAGAACAAAGCCTGGAAAGAACAAAAAAAATGCGGCCAGACCTTTTAAAATGATTATTGTATAATGTATAATGGTGGGCTATACCCGCCGTTTTTGCAGATCGGAGATGAAGATGATTAGAACAAAAATTGTTTCTGGGGTATTGGCATTTCTAATATTGTTTGCAGGCTGCGGGAAAAAGTCAGGTGACGCCAATACAAGCGTCTTTATCATTTGCGATGCTTCTTACAAACTTGCCGCCGACGAACTTGCCGCCGAGTTTAAAGAAAAAGTCGCAATCGACTCGGTGATCACTATCGCCACTGACGCCGAAATCCTTGCCCTGGTAAAGATCGGCAAAGAGGGAGATATACTCATTACCCACGATCCGTTTCTGAAGCAGGTTTCTGATGCCGATTCCCTTGCCGCGACCGCCGAGGTTGGCGTTGTGCCCCCGGCTAACACGCCGCAAGAAACCCAGCAGGAACCGAAACGCATCCACATTATTGGCTTGAACTATTCTGAAAACAGCATGGCAGTCATACAGTTTATTGAGTTCGCCAGGGAACGCGGTCCGGAAATATTCGCAAAGTACAGCTTCTGACTCAAACTGGCCTGTTGGCCAGTTTGATAATTATGAATTACGAATTACGAATTTAGGATTCGGCCTTACGGCCGAGGCTAATTTTGGTTAATTTGATTTAGTCGCTAACTTACAGCGGGCTTTCTGGTCCTCTAGTTTCATCATGTCGAATCTTGGGCGCTGCTGCAATTTTTGCTGGAGTTGTTCAAAGCCGGTCATTATTTTTTTGTAGTCGGGATCGTTTGTATCCTTGAAAACGGCGGTGCCGCATTTTCCTGTGCCTCCGGCTTTTTTGTCAAGCGGAGCCTTCAGGAAATTATTCCTCTGGGGATTATCTATGCGAACGTAGAAACAATCCTTTAGCTTAAATACCCAGTCCTTGTCGTTTTGGGCATCTTTATGGCATGACACGCAGCGGCGCGATGCAACCTCGTTGATCGTTTCTGTGAAATTTTCCGGGAGCTGACGCCGACAACCGCGAAGCTCCATATAATTTGAATCGCTGGTACCATAGTACGGACAGTTCAGATCGAGCCAGGTGTAAATCCGGGCCTTTTCATCATACGACAGACCAACACGCTGGCGGCCTTCTTTGTCGGGATGGCCGGTATCGACTATCTTTGCAAGCAGGGAAGCTTTGGCCCCCCACCGGCCTGGTTCGATCTCTCGGATATTTTCTTCCTGACCGTTATGGGTCGAAATCCATGAAGTGTATTTGCTGTACTTAAACTCGCCTCCGGTACCGCCTTCCATCATCCTGTCCTGGACAGAGGTTCCTTTGCGTGCGAGATTTTCGTAGGAGACATTGAAGAAATCTGTCTTATCGCCGGTAAGTTCAAGGCCGGCGGGCGGGTTGTCATTGCCGTGACACTCAATACAATGCTTATCGAGGACGGGCTGGACGAGATGCGGATAGCTGAACCCGTGGACGCCCCACTCGGGCTTAACAAGCTGCTGGGTCTTACGCATCATCGCAGTGGGTCTGTGCATTGCCTGGTCGGTGGTTCTGGCCATCGCGTAATTGCGGTCGGCATGACAGCCGATACACGACTGTACCTCGCCGGGCATCAGGTGCGTGAAGGTTCTCATTCGCTGAACGGCCATGCCTTTTTCATCGAGAGGTAAAAAGTAGATCGGTTTCTGGGCGGGAACTTTGAAGTTCGCAGAGCCGTCGGCTTCGACGGTCGCATAACCCCATATCTTTTTGGGAGCATAGGTCGCGCCGCAACTTACTACGGGAAACTGGAAACCGAAGGCGCGAAGACTTGGACTGACGCCGACGGGCTTTTCAATCTCCTGAACGATAGCGAGCTTTTTGATCTCACCGCGTTTAACCGCATTTCCAAGGCCGTTGTAAACGTCCTGCATTATTATGGTGGCCCAGTTATCGTCGTCGGATTTCAGACCGGGGTCGACACTCGAAGCGACGAGCCTTTCAAGCTTTCTTGTGCGTATCGGCTGGGGGTTGTAGAAGCCGCCGGTTTTTTCCGGATTTACAATCGTCTCGCAGACCGTGCCGTTATAATCCCTGAACTGAATTTCGCCTGCCTTTGACACGAGATAATACTTTTCGTCAATTGGATATGGGTTGAGGTAAGGTCCGCGAACGCTATTGCCGTGGCCTTTATCCACCCTGCCGATATTTATCTCCGGGGTTAGATTTGTGATAGCCTCCTGTGCGTTACCGCCCTTGGACGGGTCGATAATTCCTATCGCACCACGACATGGTCCATTGTGGGCGGTGAGTACACAGATGACCTTTCCCTTTGAGCCGGGTATTTCGCGAGCGTCCATGAATGTTGCCGGGCTTAGCGAACGGTTGCCGAAGTATCCTTCAAGCCTTGTACCGTCCGGGTTGATCGTCCATAAGCTTTGTATCGGGATCGCCGGTCTGTCGACGTATTCCCAGCGTGAGAAAATGACCTTGCCGGTTGACAGGACAGCCGGAGTGAAATCGTTAAGGTAGTTCGAGCTTATCCGCCGCGGGTCGCTGCCGTCGATGTTGCAACGCCACAGTATCGGAGTTGTCGTCTGCCAGCAATATGCAAAAGCGGGTTTTCTGTCGGAGAGGAATACTATCCCGCCATCCGGGAGGAAGCTTCCGTTAAAGTTGTTCGAGTCATGTTTGGTCAGCTGCTTAAGTCCGCTGCCGTCAACATTGATCGTGTAAAGCTGGAAGTGATCTTGCATTGTTCTTTTCCAACTGAAAAGAACCGTCTTGCCGTCGTAGTGAATATTGGCGTCGAGTATCTCGCCTTCGGACGAATCGAGTATTTTCTTTTTTGCGATCTTACCGCCGGTGGCGCCGACGACCCACAATCCGCCGCCGGGCTGTATGCCTTCCTGATGATATGTATAAACGTGAGAGGAATTGACCGGGTGCCGCTGGACGACGAGAAACTCCTTGAAACCAAACTCACCGGCGGCAAGTTGCCTCATCAAATCGGCAGAGACCTTAAGCGGCTCATCTTTTGCTTCGGCGAGCAGTTTTTCGTCAGGTACGGTGGAAAATATCCCTATCTCCGATGCCCCGGGGTTCAGGCCGCCGTAATTAGTCGGGAACACCAGTTTTATGGTCTGGGCTTTTACTTTTGCGGGCAATGCGATACTCTGGCCCTGGGGCCCTTTTGCCAGCGGCATTGTTACAATCGGGTTTGATGCATTATCAATATAAACTTCGCATGAGCTGAAGTTTTCGGTATCGGCAAATGCCGTCCGTCCCCAGTAAACAATTGAAGCAACCTCAACGGGTTTGGACCACAGAAACGCTACCCAGGCGTTTTTCGATCTTTCTTGGGGCAAGCACCACGCCTGAGTGGCATCACGTTGACTCAGGGCCTCCGGAATGCTGCCGTCAGCGACATTATTTGGGATGTAATCCAAGTTAAGACTGTCGCTGGCCCTGACAATAGCCCTCGTGGCCAGGTTTTCGGGAAGGGCACTGCAAGCCTGATCGCAAAAAAATGCTGAAACGACAGATATAACGACAAAAAAACCGAATCTCATATGAAAAACCTTTCGCTGACTGACGGATAACTTGTTATACTAAAGGCACTTAAGTCAAATTCAACCCTCAACTCAAGGGGTATATTCTACCATATAATATCGACGTATACAATATGAAATATATTGCAGGATTTTTGCTTAATGATTTTGCTTGATTAAATTGACAAAATTGTTAATCTTCCATGCACAGTGTTTCAAAACTGAATGTTAATTTCTATTTTTAAGGAGTCGTTATGCCGTTTTCCAAGTTTATTGTATTTCCGATCTTCGTAGCTTCACAAGCGGCAGTATTGATGCTGCTCGCCAGATTTATCCCCATCGGCCCTGAAACTATCGGCGGTCCGGCCCTTATTACCTGGATTTCTTTCCAGTCGTGGGCAATGTACTTTCTTGGCGGGTGCACGGTCAAGATGGCCGGCAAGACCACTATCGGATATGCCTGCGGTATTATTGCCTCGATTGCGATCTTCAAACTGATCGGCGTATTTGCCCCGCAGATGGGCGGATATTGGGCAACTGCACTTGCGGTCTTTATCGTAGTAATCCCGGTCATGTGCGCTGAAAAGGTCGAAATCCTTAACTTTATTCCCGCCTGGTTCATGGGAGCTGCCGTGTTTTTTGCACTACAGTTCATGTCCAAAGCCGGCACAATGGCTGAATACGCAGCAATCGCCATCCCCGAAATGATCGCCTGCGTGGTTGGCCTGGGATTTGGTGTTTGCACTGTATCGTTTAGAACATGGTACGAAAAGAAGGTAATGCCGCAGACCCAAGAAGCCGCCGACCAAGTGAAAAAATCGGCATAAAAGCGTGTGGTTTAGAGCTTTAAAACGCTTTTCTGAGAAATATTTTTTTTTATGAACCCAAGCTGATGTTTGGCGTATTATAAGCAAACATCTTCCTCTCCTTTTAACAACAAAAAGCCCGACAGGCGACTGTCGGGCTTTTTTGTTTATACTTTTTGTATTACCGCGACCTACGAATTGTTAATCAGTTCCAGCAGTTTTTCTTCGTAGATTTGGGCGTTTAATGGCAATAGTACCGGTTTTTCTGTCAGTGAGGAGTATAGTATCGCGTTTGCCAGTTCTACTGAGTTTATTCCTTCGGCGGCTGGGGCTGTCAGTTTTTCTCCTTTTAAAATCGCGTTTGCAAAGTTTTTTATGATCTCTGCGTGCTGGTCCGGCGGGTCGGTTACTTCGATGTCAATTTCAGTAACATTCGGTTTTGCCATTGGTTTTTTCGAGGTTTTCTGAAAATCTGTGCAGGGTACTTCGTTTCGGGTAAACCGCAGGGCATTGCCTTCGAGGACTATTTTTCCCATTTCTCCACAAATTTCAAGGCGATTCGTCCCGGGTGCCTCACCCGTCGAAGCGATAAATACGCCGGTTGCTCCATTAGGGAATTCCAGGTAAGCGGTCACCTCGTCTTCGACCTCTATATCGTGTCGTTTACCGAGTCCGCAGAACCCTACGACCCTGTCAGGCATTCCGCAGAACCACTGCAATAAGTCAAGCTGGTGCGGGCACTGGTTGAGCAGCACCCCGCCGCCCTCTCCTGCCCAGGTCGCTCGCCAGGAACCGGATGAGTAATACTCATCCGTGCGGAACCAGTCGGTTATGATCCAGTTGACCCGCATGAGTTTACCGAGTTCGCCGCCGTCTATCATCGACTTGATCTTCTTATAGGCACCGAGGGTTCGCTGGTTGAACATAGCGGCGAATACCTGATCTTTATTTGTATGAGCTGCGATGAGTCTTTCGCAGTCGGCTTTGTGTACCGAGATGGGTTTTTCGATTAGCACGTGACAGCCGGCCTTTAAGGCTTCTATCCCGATTTCCGTGTGCTGGTAGTGCGGGGTCGCTATAAGAACGGCATCGCTTACTTTGCTGTCCAGCAGTTCGTGATAGTCGGTAAACGCCCGGCAGTCATATTTCGCGGCTATTTCAAGACAGTGCTGCTTACGGCGTGAACAGACGGCTGCGATCTCTATGTTATCAAGCCTTGCAATTTTTTCCAGATGACGCTGTCCGATGTAACCGAGACCGATGACGGCAAGTTTAACCTGTTTCATTTAAAAACTTTCATTTCAATTTATTCCATATCATTGATTATTTGTCATTGTAATAAAGAGCTTCTAATCCGCAATAATTATTATGTGGTAGAAATAATGAATGGTAAGGAATGCGCATAAAAATTTCAGGTGCGGTCTTTTTGGGAGAAAAAAAAAGACCGCTCGAACTCTCGTGGTAGGAGGAGGAGGAGGAGGAGAAAACCACAAAAGCCACGAGCGGCACTACTAGTAGATCAACGTTGATTCCACCTCTAATATTATAGACTATCAGCAAAGGGATGCAACATTAATTTTGATAAAAATTTAAAAATTTAAAAAAAATATCTTACGCTCCCAACGAAATCGGCGTCTTCAGTACAAATAAAGGCTTTCCCTGTACGCATCGACAGAGTGGCGAAAGTTCCAGATCCGGCCCAGCAATAGCCTGTAGCATTAGCAGTCACAGGATTGAAAACTGCCCTTGAAATGGTTTTTTTCGGCTTTTTTTTGATTGTATAAATGGGGGGCTTTTAGATTTTTTTTATAATAAAACAGCTTTACCAGTATCTTTCAGATTTTGCGGGGAAATTTTCGGATATTTTTAGTGATAGTGAAAAAACTGCGCCTGAAAGCGTAGATAAAGTCTTTTATTACAAGAACCTGAATACTTTGCAGCGTGTCAGTAATAATACCGGCTGATATTACTCATAATTAAATACTTAGATTATTATGTAGAAATGATTAACCTGCGGACTTGTATTGCCGAATAATAATCAGTTCAATTGTTACAAAGATATTATTTTTTGAATGGGGGCAAAAATGCAAAATTGCGTTATCGAACAGACACGTGATTTCATCGTGGATAACTTTCTTTATGGGGACGCCGACAAGCTTGAACATAACACCTCTTTTATGCTTGAAGGGATAATCGATTCAACGGGGATACTTGAGCTTATCACTTTTCTGGAAGCGACCTACCAGATCAAAATCGCCGATGACGAGATCATACCTGAGAATATGGACAGCCTTGAGAGTATCGAAAAGTACCTCTGCAGCAAGCTGACCTTTCGGTCAGCTTGAATTACGAATTACTAATTACGAATTACTAATTGAGGAAACGGCCTTATGGCCGTGGCTATTTAAATCCGGGGGGATTTTATGTGCGGGATCGCGGGAATATGCCGTTTAGACGGCAGTAACCGAATACCATTTGACACGCTTGTTCGTATGACCGGTACTTTGCGTCACAGGGGGCCGGACGAGACGGGTATCTATATCGACAAAGATGTCGGTCTGGGACATGCCCGGCTTAGCATAATCGATCTTGGAGGCGGACTTCAACCGATTCACAACGAAGATGAGACGATCTGGATCGTCTACAACGGCGAGGTGTTTAACTATGTCGAGCTTCGAAAGGAACTTATCGAACTGGGGCACCGCTTCTACACCACTTCGGACACTGAGGTAATCGTTCACCTTTACGAAGAATACGGAGTCTATTGCCTCGAACATCTTAACGGTCAGTTTGCGATGGCTATATGGGATTCAAAGAAAGAAAGCATGTTCCTTGCCCGGGACCGGATGGGGATACGGCCGCTTCATTATACTCAAAAGAACGGGATGCTGATTTTTTCATCGGAGATCAAATCGATATTTCAGCATCAAGATGTCCAGCGGAAGATCGATCCGCTTGCGATGGACGAGATATTTACGTTCTGGACCACACTGGGGGGCAGGACAGCTTTTAAAGACGTTTGCGAACTGCCGCCGGGGCATTATATGACGGCATGCCGGGGAGAGATGAGCATTCGCAGATACTGGGATATTCCGTATTACGACAAGAGTGAGCGTTTGACGCTTTCGCCGCATGAGATCAGCGAAAAGGCACACGACATGCTGCATGAGGCAGTTCGGATTCGATTGCGGGCAGATGTCCCCGTAGCCAGTTATCTCAGCGGCGGCCTTG
>JAIPFN010000234.1 GCA_021736615.1 Phycisphaerae bacterium
CTGAAGGGGTCATTCTGACGCCGTGGTAGATTTCCAGCCAACCTTGTTCGGTCTCTATCGGTGTAACCGATGCGCCGATGCGGTAATCATCCCAGTAACCGCCTCTCGGCGAGATGACCACCTCGCTGTCGCCCCAGTTGATCAGGTCCGGCGAGTATGAAACCCAGATGCTTCCCTGGCCCATTCCGATAGGCCGGTCGAGTCTGGCATACCTTCCGCGTATCTTTTTGGGAAAGAGAATACCGTCCTTATTGCCCGGTTCGGAGATAAGGGCGATCCGCTGGTAGTGTATGTAGTCTTCGGTTTTTGCCAGGGCGATTCGCGGTCCGCATTGGCCGACGGCTGTGTAAACGACATAGCAGACCCCGTCGATGAAAGTTATACGCGGATCCTCGATTCCTTTGGTTTCGTATTTGGCAAATGGCCCTTCTTTGGCAGGCATCATCACGGGTTTTTCATCCATGGTAAAGTTAAGTCCGTCCTTGCTGCGAGCCAGCGCAAAGAACGAGTACCCCCGCTGCGCCTCGACGCGGAGCAAAAGGTAGATCCCGTCATCGGTAACAATAGGCGGACCATTAAAAACGCTATTCGCCCGGAATGGCATATCATCCATAGTTATAGACGGATTACCTTCCCACCGGTCCAGCAAGTCAAGTTTGGTCTGTTTGTGATTGCTCATTTTTAAGCTTTCATTTTTAAAATGAAAATGTATCGGCCGCAAGGCCGAATCATTAAATAATAAATCATCAATAATCAATAATAATTCTCATACTGGCCGCCAGGCCGGTATGAGCTAGTATTCCTCTTTGCTTTGCATACATGTCGCTACAATTTCTTCGACCGTTGTTGTGCCGATACATATACAACTGTTGGCCGCTCCGTAGAATATGTTTATCTCTCCGTCTGATGTCAGGATGGCTCCGGTTGAAAATATGATGTTGGGTACATCTCCGATCCGTTCGTAGTTTTCGCGGGGCGACAGTATCGGGATTCCTGCTCGTCCGATGACTTTTTCGGGCTGATTTTTGTCGAGGATGATCGCTCCGATTCGGTATATAGACCCTGCCGAAGTGTCCTTTGCTCCGTAATAGAGTACCAGCCAGCCGATATCGATCTCAATTGGCACCGATCCAACGCCGATCCTGCTCGTGTCCCAGAAACCGTCTCTTGGCGAGATCACCAGTTCGCTGCCTCCCCAGTGTATTAAGTCGTCGCTGTATGTTATCCATACGCTGTGTCCTTCGCGCGGGCGTTCGAGTCTTGCGTAGCGGCCCTTTATACGCTTTGGAAAAAGCACGCCTGTTTTTGTGTCCGGTTCGGAGATCAGGCCGATTCGCTCGACGCTCACGAAGTCGTCTGTTTTGGCAAGGCCCAGGCGGTATCCGTGGTCGCCAAGGGCTATGTATGTTAAATAGTAAACGCCTTCCAGGTATGTTACCCTTGCATCGAGTACTCCATCGGATTCGTGCTGTTGGTACTTCGTATCTTTGCTCGGTTGAAGAAAGGGGGTTTTTTCGACGATGAAATGCCCGTCGCAAGGTCTTGCCATGTGGATGCAGCGTTTGCCCGCCAGATGCTCGATCGTCACGAGAAGCAGGATTTCACCTTCAAAGAGGACGACGCCGGCATTATGAATGTCGGAGCAATTAAAGTCCAGGTCGCTGATGTCGAACAGCGGGTTTCCCTCCCACCGATGGACTATGTCGCGGCTTGGTTTGTGTGGCCGGTGCGAACGGTCATTTCCCATTATCCTCAATGCTCCAAAAAATACAGTTGTATTAGCTGCGTATATTATGAATGCATTTTACCATAAAAATGATAATTGTCTAATGAATAAAATCAGGGTTTCGATATACAGTAGAAATATTCCTTGCCCTTGAGATATAATTCTGTTCCCGCAAATGCCGGTGAACAGTCGAATGAGTCGTCGAGTTTGTTTATCGCGACGGTTTTCAGTTCATCTGCCGGTTTTATTACGTATGTTACGCCGTTTCTGCCGGGCATGTAGATTTTGCCGTCGGCAGCGGCAGGCGAGGCGTAGACACCTTTCATCTGGTCGAGTGATTCTTTTACGAAGTGGGGATTGCCGGTTTTCGCGTCGTAGCAAGACAGGTCGGCGTTGTTTACGGCATAGACGTAAATCCTTCCGTCGTAAAGTAGCGGCGAGGGGACGTATGGTGTTGCTTTGTCGACCTGCCACGCGATGGCGTCTGTGCCGGTCAAATCTCCGGTTTTGCCGAGTTTTATCGCCATCAGCGCACTGCCCCTGAATCCGCTGGTGCAGTAGACCATAGAGTTTCCAACGACAGGGGATGGGATCGCATTTCTGGTCTGTCCGCTGCATTTCCAGATGATCTCGCCGTTTTCAGGATTGTAGCTTTTGACGCTGCTGCCTCCGTTTACTATTATCTGCTCCTTGCCGTTTACAGTCGTAACTACAGGTGTTGTCCAGCCGGAGATTTCATCGCGGGATTTTTTCCAGAGAGGTTCGCCCGTTGTTTTTTCGAAGGCATAGATGAATGAATCGCCTTCCTGGTCGGCGACTACTATCACGGCGTTGCCTGCAAGGGCCGGCGAGTTCGAGTCGCCCCAGCGGTTTCTCATTTGAATAGTGTCCTTGCTCCATATGTGTTTGCCGTCGATGTTATAGCAATGTAATCCCCACGATCCGAGGCTTGCCCAGACGTGTTTGCCGTCGGTTACCGGTGAAAAGGAAGCGAAACCGTTGTCTCTGTGGTGGGCCTGGTGGGGCTGCTGCTCGGTGATGGTTTTTTGCCAGATGACTTTTCCGGTGTGCCTGTTGAGGCATACCAGCTCGAACCTGAAGATGTTAGAGCTGCTATTTCCTCGCGAGCGTCTGCTGCTTCTACCGTTTGCAGGGGATTCGGCTGGTTGTGACGGATTTGCTTTTTTACCGGTGTCGACGGCGATCTGGTAGAAGAGCTTGTCCTGCCAGATGACCGGTGTCGATGGCGAACCGTCACCTTCGAGCTTGATTTTCCATTTGATGTTTTTCGATTCGCTCCAGGTTGACGGAGGGGTTGCATCGGCGGAGATGCCCATCATATCCGGTCCGCGCCAGGTGGGCCAGTTGTCGGCGGCAAATGCGGCTGAGGTTAATAGAACTGTTAACAAAAAGACGAGGTGTGAAATTGACTTTTTCAACTGTTACCCTTTCCAGTTATTGTTTTATGTTTACTACCCTTTGAACCGCCAGGCTATTTTTGATGAGTTTGGGCTTTCAAATAGTTATTTCAACATACCATATAAATGGATTGGTTGGGAAGTTTTTTTGTTAAAAATTCGATTTAGACTTGAAATTACTTGCCAGTGAGCTATAATTACTTGGTAGATGCAACTCAGTTGCATTTACCGGGTTGCGACCTGAGTCAAAATTTTTTGCTTAGAGTTTTTTATGTATTCCAGAGAAATGAAGAATTATCGTTACATTCTATTTGTTATTATAGCAAGTTGTTTTGTTTTGACGGTAAGCAATGCGCTCTTTATGCTGCATTTGGATTCCCATTATGCACTTGATAATTATAGTGATGACGATTGTTCTATTTGTCAGCATTTGGTTAAAAGTCCGCATAAGTTTATTCCAGAAACTGATCCTGAAATCATTTTTGCAGAGAAGTCTGTTTTTATATTTTTCACTTTTGAAAGTCAGATTGTTACAAATCAATTTGAGCCTTTTATGGCTCGTCCTCCTCCATGTATGTATGCTTGTTAATTCAGCATTTATACGGATTGTAAAACACTTGCGATGAAATGCGTGAGTAATAACACCAATTGACATTATCCGGCGGTAACCGTTTTTGATGACATCCGGCAGGATAGCTGGATTTTGTCATTGATTCCATTCAATCTTAGTTCATTGTGTAAAAATAAATTTACCATGATTGCCCGTAAGAATAACGATCGCTGCTGAATGCGAGACGTTTGAGTTTATTTTGTTTTTATCACTTGTGATTATCTTGTGATGATTTTTTAAGGAAAAGAAAATGCAACGAGTTCGATTTGTTTTTTTGAGTTTTAATTTGCTGTTGTTTTTATTGTTTGCAGATGCCTATGGAGATGATAGTCCATTGTCGGCAGACAATATTTTTGGCCTTGCCGATATGGAGGTTGTGATTTCAGGTATCGGCGTTTATAATGCAAATGTCCGAGGCGGGACGAGTACCCATAAAAGGCAGGGCAGGTGGTCCGGCAGTTATGATCTTGAACTTACAAAGGATCTTTCGGGTTTGTTCGGGTCGGAGAAGTCCGAAGTTTATATACGTGCAGAGGGTGGTTTTGACAGGCTTGGTATCGATGATACTTCGGTCGGCAGTTTTTTTGGTGTCAACGCCGACTATATAGGCAGGCGTTCGCTCGACCTTGTAGAGGTATGGTATCAGCAGTCTTTTGCTGATGATGAATTGATGGTACGCCTTGGTAAACTTGATATTACTGGTGGTTTTCATTGCCGCGGTTGTCCGGTGTCATTTGACGGCAACAGCTATGCTAATGATGAAACGACACAGTTTCTCAATGGATCGCTGGTCAACAACCCGACTATTCCATTTCCTGATTATAGCTTAGGTGCGGTAGTTCATTGGACTCCGGTTGAGTACTGGTACGGTTCTTTTGGTGTCGTCGATGCGCAGGCGGACGGTCGGGAGACCGGTTTTAATACGGCGTTTCATGGAGAGGACTATTATTTCTATGTTGCCGAGACCGGAGTTACGCCTCACCTGCATTGTGCAAATGGGATATTGCCCGGGGCGTATCGTGTCGGGCTATGGTACGATCCACAGCCCAAAGCTGCCGTTGATGGCGGCAAAGAAAGACGTGACGATGTCGGGGGGTATTTAAGTTGCGATCAAATGCTTTCAAAGGAAATAGCTGCTCCCGAAGACAGCCAGGGCCTGGGGGCGTTTTTTAGATACGGTTATGCCAATAGCGAACGAAACGAGATGACGGGATTTGTTAGCGGTGGTTTGCAGTATCAGGGTTTGATTGACGGCAGAGATGACGATGTAACTGCGCTTGGTTTTTCGCATGGGACATTTAGCAGCAAGGCGACGGATTTTACTCAGGACTACGAAAGTGTGCTCGAAGCCTACTATAATGCACAGTTGACCGACAGTGTTAATCTTACTCCGAGTCTTCAATATATTGCTAATCCCGGCGGAGTTTCCGGAGTTTCCGATGCGCTAGTTTTAGCGGTGAGAGCACAGATAACTTTTTAGTCAAGTCAATTCAGTTAAGTAACAAAGTATTGCCGGGGCCGTAAATTTTACGGCCCTGGTAATTACTGCAATTCTTCCAGTTCTTCCCAGCGTTTGAATGTTTTGTCCAGTTGGTTTTGGAGTGTTTCTGTTTTTTCGGCGGCCGCGGCGATCTCTTGCTGGGTTTTTTTGTAGAAGTCCGGGTTGGCCATTTCCTCGTGCAGTTCGGCGAGTTGGGTTTCCAACTGGTCGATCTTCTCGGGGATTGCTTCCAGTTCTTTTTGGAGCTTGTATGTCAGCCTGGGTTTTTGTCTTGGTTTCGCCTGCGATTGCTCTTCGGGTTTTTGTTTGGCTTTTTTTGGCTCGGCGGGTTCTTCGATCTTTCTCTGTCTTAGCCAGTCGTCGTATCCGCCGGCGTACTCTTTGACCTTACCATTGCCCTCCAGCACAAGGGTGCTTGTTACAACGTTGTTGATAAATTCCCGGTCGTGGCTTACCATCAGAACCGTTCCCTGAAAGTCCAGCAGCAGTTCTTCTAGCAGGTCGAGTGTTTCAATGTCCAGGTCGTTCGTCGGTTCGTCGAGAATCAGCACGTTTGCCGGTTTGCTGAACAGTTTTGCCAGTAGCAGCCTGTTTCGCTCTCCGCCGGACAACGTCGAGACGAGATTCTTTGACTGTTGCGGTGGAAACAAAAAGTCCTGGAGATAACCTATCACGTTTCGTTTTCTTCCGTTGAACTCGATTGAGTTATATCCTTCGCCGACATTTTCCCAGACGGTTTTGCCCTCGTCGAGCTGTTCGTGCAGCTGGTCGAAATATCCGATTTCAAGATTTGTTCCGTGCTTGACTTTTCCGGTGGTGTTTTTCAGTTTTTTCAGCAGTACGTTTATCAGCGTGGTTTTGCCGGACCCGTTCGGACCGATTATTCCAACCCGATCCTGCCGCAGTATCGTAGTAGAAAGTTTTTTGATGATAGGCGGCGAATCTGGGTAAGCAAAACCGACATTTATCGCGTCGATAACTTTTACCCCGCTCAGCTGGACGTCCTGGGTTTCCATTTTAACCTTAGCGGTGATCTCTCTTCTTTCGCTTCGCTGCTGACGCATATCCTTTAACGCATGGACCCTGCCTTCGTTTCGCACTCGGCGGGCCTTTATACCTTTGCGTATCCAGACCTCTTCTTCGGCCAGTTTTTTGTCGAAGTTGGAGTTGTGTTTTGCTTCAGCGTCGAGGGCCTGCTGTTTGCGTTTGACATAAGAATCGTAATCGCATGTCCAGCTTGAGATATGCCCGCGGTCGATCTCGATTATTCGAGTCGACAGGTTTCGCATGAACATCCGGTCGTGGGTCACGAACAGCAGCGTCGGGATATTTCGGCGCAGGAACTCTTCCAGCCAGGCGATAGAGTCGATGTCGAGATGGTTTGTCGGTTCGTCGAGCATCAGGATGTCCGGGTCGATAACCAGTGCTCTTGCAAGCAGCGTTCTTCTTTTAAGGCCGGCCGAGAGAGTATCGAATTTCGCGTCGGCGTCAAGTTTCAGTTGGGAGATGATCGTTTCGGCTTTGGTGTTGACCTGCCAGCTTCCGGCCGCCTCGAGCGCATGGTGTAGGGCGTCGAGTTTTTTGATAAGTTCTTCACTGCCGGTTTCTGTCAACTCTGTGCTTACCCGGTGATATTTTTTGATCAGATCGGCGGTTTTGCCATGTCCGCCGACGATTACGTCAAAGACCGTCCCCGGCATCGACTGGGGTACTTCCTGGGTAAGCGTGGTTATCTTCAGGGCCGGCTGTTTTGCAATATACCCGCCCTGAGGCTGAATGTCGCCGCTTATAGCCTTCATCAGCGTTGTTTTACCCGTTCCGTTTCGGCCAAGCAGACAAACCCTTTCGCCCCGTGCGATCTGCATATCTATATTGTCCAGGATCGGCGGTCCGCCAAATCCGACGGTTATGTCATTTAAACTTATTAAAGCCATTATTAAATGTCTATCGATTATTGGATAATGTATAATTAAGGAAATCGCCCACGGCGGAAACTATATATTATATTATTATGCGGCTTGATTGTCAACAGCAACCATTGACAACAGCTCCGAATTGAGTATTATCATTACATTATGCTTCGATTAACATCTTTAACTTTACCTATTGGTCATAGTGAGGCCGACCTGCTGGACTTGGTGCTTGACAGGCTTGGAATTTCTTACGAGTTACTTGTTGAGTTTCATGTTCGGCGTAAGTCCGTTGATGCGCGCAAACGCGGAGGTGTTTTCTTTGTATATACGGTCGATGTAGGGGTCGATACTGATGAAGATGCGATTGTCGCCGGCAAACAGGGCGTTTCGATAGCACGTTCTTTGGAGTATCAGCGTCCCGCTTCGGGCAATTGTTCAACGCGTCCGGTGATTATCGGCACCGGCCCAAGCGGCCTTTTTGCCGGGCTTATTCTTGCCGAGGCCGGCTTGCGTCCATTGCTGCTTGAACGAGGTAAGCCCGCAAAATCGCGTGCCAGAGATGTCGCCCAATTCTGGAGGAATGGGACGCTGGACGAAAATTCCAATGTCCAGTTCGGCGAAGGCGGGGCGGGTACATTTTCCGACGGAAAGCTTACAACCCAGATAAAGGACAAACATAATCGCTGCCAGAAAGTGCTAGCCGAGTTTGTCGCAGCCGGGGCTCCCGAAGAAATACTTTACCTGGCAAAGCCTCATATAGGCACCGATGTCCTTATTAAGGTCGTCGCCAATATCCGCGAAAAGATAATCTTACTCGGCGGTGAGGTTCGGTTTGAAAGCCATGTAACCCAACTGATTGTCGGAAACGGCAGGGTTAAGGCAGTTGCTCTTGGAAGCGGTGAACAGATTGCCGCCGATATTGTCGTTGCCGCAATCGGACACAGCGCACGCGATACTTTTCAGGAGTTTTACAATAAAGGTATTATGTGCGAGCAGAAGGCATTTTCCATCGGCGCTCGTATCGAGCATCCTCAGGGCCTCATCGACAAGGCTCAGTATGGCAAGTTCGCCGGACACCCGCAGATCGGCCGCGCCGAGTATAAGCTGGTCCATCATTGCGACGGCGGCAGGGGGGTGTATACCTTTTGTATGTGTCCCGGCGGCAGTGTTATAGGTTCTTCATCCGAGCCTGGCATGGTCGTAACCAATGGCATGAGTACATCCCTCAGGAGTGGGGGAAACGCAAACAGCGCATTGCTTGTTGGAGTCAGGCCATCTGATTTTGGAAGCGACCATCCGCTAGCAGGCATCGAGTTTCAGCGAGTATGGGAAGCCGCCGCCTTCAGACTCGCCGGTTCGTGCTATAATGCTCCTGCTCAGCGGGTTGAAGATTTTCTTTTGGCAAGGCCCAGCACCGGCGCCGGTTCGGTAAAGCCTTCATACACCCCATCAGTTTGCTATTGCGACATCAGCCATTGTCTGCCTGCCTTTGCCGTTAAAGCATTGCGTCAGGCCCTGCCCGAACTGGACAAGAAGATATGCGGCTTTGCTATGGCCGATGCGATCCTTACCGCTCCGGAGACCAGGAGTTCTTCGCCGGTTCGCATTACTCGAAATGAAATGTTTGAAAGCGTAAATACCGGCGGTTTATACCCCGCTGGAGAAGGCGCCGGATATGCCGGGGGTATAATGTCGGCGGCGGTGGACGGCATAAAAGTCGCCGAATCAATTTTGCAATCCCCACGCACTGATGGTTTCTAACCGGCTTTACTCTCTGAGCAATAAATGTAAATATACTTCAATGGTTCTCATTTTTTTCCTTTTTAGAAATCTTACGCACATTTTGCAAAAGTTTAATGATATTTCTTGACTTTGGGTGAGGAATCTGCACAATACGTTTTTCGGATGGTGGCAATGCGACTAAGATGATTTATTCTGTAGAAGATTTTTAGGAGAAGATTTAGTGTCCATTAAATTTAGGACAATACTGTCCAGCAGTAGCGGCAATTGTATGCTTATTCAGACAGGGCAAACAAACCTCCTTGTCGATTGTGGCTTCAGGAGTCAGAAGGGCTGTAAGGTTGCTCTGGAGGGTGCCTTAGGGGAAATATCGAATATCGATGCGGTTATTGTAACGCACAATCATAGCGACCATATTACCTATTCGGCATTGAAAGTTTTGGAGAAGAATAATGTGCCGGTCTTTGTTTTCGACGGCAGTAAAGATGAT
>JAIPFN010000235.1 GCA_021736615.1 Phycisphaerae bacterium
ACCCAAAGCTATATAAGAGGTAACACTATTCAATTAAAAAACTTTCCGTAGGGTGGGCCATGCCCACGCTGTATCTAATCGCTAATCGCTATCCTAAAGCTTAGCGAATCTCGTCATTGCTTCCTTGACAACTTCCGGATCATTAAACGCGCTGAGCCTGAAGTACCCTTCGCCGCTTGCCCCGAAGCCCGCACCTGGAGTACCGACGATATTGGCCTTGTTCAGCAGCACGTCGAAGAACTCCCATGAACCTATATCGTTTGGAGCCTTGAACCATACGTACGGAGCGTTAACGCCGCCATAGACCGCGTAGCCAAGTTCTGTGAGCGACTTGCGAATAACCGCGGCGTTGTTCATATACATTGCGATGGTTTCTTTGATCTGCTTATTGCCTTCGTCGGAGTAAACGGCTGCGGCACCGACTTGCGTAACATACGAAACGCCGTTAAACTTTGTGCAGTGACGCCTGTTCCAGATTGCGTTTACGTCTGCGGTTTCGCCGTTTGCCTTATATGCCTTAAGAGCTTTTGGAACAACAGTAAACGCGCAACGTGTTCCGGTAAAGCCGGCTGTCTTAGAAAAACTGCGGAACTCAACAGCGACCTCTTTGGCCCCTTCAATCTCATATATCGAATGCGGAATCTCGGGATCGGAAATAAACGCCTCGTAAGCCGCATCGAAAAGGATGATCGCTTTATTTTCGCGAGCGAAATCGACCCACTTTTTAAGCTCATCCTTGCTGGCAACCATTCCGGTCGGGTTGTTCGGATAGCAAAGGTAGATCATATCGACTGGCTCGGTCGGAAGCTCGGGGACAAAATTATTCTCGGCGGTACACGGCATATAAACGATCCCGCCATATCTGCCATGCTCGGCCGGTGCGCCGGTGCGTCCTGCCATAACATTCGTATCGACATACACGGGGTAAACCGGGTCGGTTACGGCAATGACATTATCAAGGCCGAATATCTCCTGGAAATTACCAGTATCGCACTTGGAACCATCACTGATAAAAATCTCATTGGTACCAAGTTCAACGCCTCTGCTGCGAAAGTCATTTTCAATTATCGCTTCGGCAAGAAAATTATAACCCTGCTCCGGTCCATACCCGTGAAAACTGCTCGACTTTGCCATGTCGTCAACGGCCCTGTGCATCGCCTCGATAACAGCCGGCGCCAAAGGCTCGGTCACATCGCCAATACCAAGCTTAATAATAGAGGCATCCGGGTTTTCCGCCGCAAAAGCCCGCACTCGACGCCCGATCTCAGGAAAGAGGTAACCGGCCTGCAATTTCATAAAATTTTCGTTTACAGTGATCATAGCTGTTAAATCCTTCATTTTTGATTAAAATTCCTGTTTAAAAGCCAATTGTATTGTCACCTGCCAATAGTGTCAATAACAACCTGCAAAATTCAGAAAACCCCAATAAAAGCTAATCGCAAATTACTAAACACTAATCGCTAACCAAGCATTATCGGTACTTGCATGCATTAATTTTTAGCAAATCGCCCTTATTAGCCCCCAAAACGCTCCCGAAATGCCTTTTCGTATTACAATACACTTTTTTCGCCGAAAGAATAGAAGATGACTGAAGATGATTTGTAACCTGTGAACAATGGCAAGAAGAGAGTCTGGTTACACGATAACCAGCCAACTCAACATTGTGGAACCAAACTGTGAATAACGAAAACATAAATGATAGTAGCTCATCGACACCGGAAAACCCCGGCCAGGTAGGCTCAACGCCAAAAATGAGGCAATGCCCGGGACTAAATGAAGCGATGAATTGCATGCAGAGCAACTACAAAGCCGTTTTTGATTCATCAATAGACGTCATTGTCATCGCAGACCTGGACGGCAAAATCATCGACATAAATCCGGCTGTAAAAAAAATACACGGATATGAACCGCAAGAACTCATCGGAAAACCGCTAAACACACTTATCTCCGATGAATCTATTGATGAATTCAATGAATTCATCGAAATGACCAAAAAAGAAGAAAAAACAAAACTACATTCGCATGGATGCAAAAAAGACGGACAGAAATTCGATTGCGAAAGCAGAGGCATTCCGTTTACATTCATGTCGGCACCTCACTTGCTGACGGTCATTAGAGACGTCACCCGCAGCAAAAAGGCCGAAGAAACTATTGAAAAGAAAACCAGGGAACTGGAAAAAGTAAACAAAATACTTAACATACAAAACACTGCCCTGGGAAAATCAAGAATCGCCGCTCTAAAACATATGGAAGAGGCAGAGAAAACAAAGCTTGAAACAGAAAAAATCAACAAACAGCTCGAAGAATCCATAGAAAGAGCCAATCTAATGACCCAGGAATCTATACTTGCCACACGGGCAAAAAGCGAATTCCTGGCAAACATGAGCCACGAGATCAGAACGCCAATGAACGCGATTATCGGATTTAGCGACCTTCTTGCCGATGACGACCTGAGCGAATCTCAAAAAGAATACGTCGAAACTATCCGACGAGCCGGTGAAAACCTGCTTGCCATCATAAACGACATTCTCGACTTCTCAAAAATCGAAGCCGGAAGACTGGATACTGAAATAATTGAGTGCGGCTTCAACGAAATACTCGGCAACATTGAAACCTTTATTG
Organism: Phycisphaerae bacterium; assembly: GCA_021736615.1. The sequence continues at coordinate 2,623 of JAIPFN010000235.1, forward strand.
GTGCAAGCGCAAAAAATAAGAACCTGGAATTCAAAGTCATAAAACAAGACGGACTTGATAAAAAAATCTATACTGATCCGGTAAGATTGAGACAGTGCCTGATCAATCTGATCAGCAACGCAATAAAATTCACCGCCGAGGGACATGTTCACCTGAAAGTGTCCACCGATGACAATAACAAATACTTTAGATTTGATGTAGAAGACACAGGTATAGGAATACCGCAGGACAAACAAGAAATCATCTTTGACTCGTTCTCACAAGCCGACGGAAGCACCACAAGAAAATTCGGAGGAACGGGCCTGGGACTAGCGATCACAAAAAATCTGGCCTACCTACTCGGAGGTTCAATAAGTTTAAAAAGCAAACCAGGCGAAGGATCAACTTTCTGCATAACCCTTCCGGTAATCCCGGATGAAAAAACAATCTCTAAGAAAAAGGGAAATATTGTGAACTCAAAAAACATACCAAATAACCAGGAATCCGGTCAGACCACTTTAAAAGGAAAAGTCCTGGTCGCAGAAGACAACGCCTCCAACCAGATGCTCATAAAGATCCTTCTGGAAAAATTAGGCATAACCGTTACGATAGTAGAAGACGGAGAACAAGCTGTTCAGGCTGCTATGAGCCAACCATTCGACCTTATCCTTATGGATATGCAGATGCCTAAAATGAACGGTTATGAAGCAACCCAGGCACTGAGACAGCAAAACTTCGATCTGCCGATAATCGCGCTAACGGCAAACGCGATGAAAGGCGACGCCGAAAAATGCATCGCAGCCGGATGCAGCGGGTATATGCCAAAACCGGTAAACAAGGATCTTTTGCACGACACGCTCGTCGAACACCTTTCGAAAAATAACACCCAACGTACGCAGGAAATATCTGAAAATAAAAATCAGGAAACTATTGAAAACGAAGAAGACATCTTAACTTCGAGCCTGATGGATGACCCGGTTCTGGCACCGGTGGTTAATGTATTTCTCGAAGAGCTTCCGAAGATCATCAAAGATATTGAAGACGCCATAAGCCAATCAGACAGCGAAAAACTGCAAAGCCTTTCACACATGCTCAAAGGTGCAAGCGCAAGCGCCGGTTTTACCGCACTATCCGATTACGTCGCAAAAACAGAGGCACTGCTGATCGAAAAAAGACTCGACTCAGCAAGAAATGCGGTAAACCAGTTGACCGATCTCTGTCACAAAGTCATCAAAAGACAAAGCACAAAATAATCGCAATAAAGGACGACAACATGAAAAGCTTAATAGTAGAAGACGATTTCGCGGCAAGAAGACTTATGCAGATATACCTTGTAGCATACGGAGAATGTTCTGTCGCGATAAACGGCGTCGAAGCAGTTAAAGCAGTTCAAAACGCAATCGAAGAAAATGAACCCTATGACCTCATCTGCCTGGATATCATGATGCCAATAATGGACGGTATGGAAGCACTTGCCAGGATCAGAGAGATTGAAAAGCAAAACGGTATTGAAGGTCTCGACGTCGCAAAAATCATAATGACAACCGCAAAAAACCTGTCAAGTGACGTTCTCGGAGCATTCAATGCAGGCTGCGAATCATACCTGGTAAAACCAATAAGAAAAATTTCTCTCCTGACAGAGTTAGAAAAGATGGACCTACTGAAGCCAAAATATCAGGTCTAAGAACAACTTGACCAAAACTTCATCTGACAATCCTAAGGCAATTAGGGCATAATTGTTCAACTTGAACGTATCTATCGAGTGCTTCTTTATTCTCATGCCAGTCAGAATCTGTAGCGTTTAAAATCACAGGCGAATTCTGACTTTGTAGAGCAACTGCAACAAATTTGCGATCAGACGGATCAAATTCTCTTAAATCTTTATCATGTGGAAACTCTTCATATCCCCAACCTTCTTCCTTGGTGATTTTCACGCGCTCACAATTATCTGTAGAAAACTGCCGTTCATATAAAACCTGAAAGAACTTATCGCCAGTACCTGGCTGCCCTTCAAAATTAAAGTGGTATCTATATTCATCAAAAATCTCATTGCTTGAATCAAGAACTACATGCCCCATTTTTTCATTATTAAGAATTTGAACGCATTCTCTGAGTTTTGCAATACATGCTAACTTACACGCAATATCTGCCTGCGGACAGTTCCTGCCATTGGCTACAACGCCAACATTTGTTTCAATTACATACGCTGACATATTCTACCGCTCCTCAACCTGCATTTGCCTTTTTAGCTGTGCTTCCTCCCGAGCAGCTACCTCACCAAATTGATCACCAAAAAAATTAGGCGGCCAATTTAGGATTTTACCAAACAAGTTTATATCCAACTGGTTTAATCGTGACCCAGTTGCACCGGCATCACAAAAATACAATGCAACATCATTCTTAGTTACCGACTCGTCGGCCAATCTCCTTTGTAAACGGTTCAGCAGGTGTTCACTATGTGACTCCAAGATAACCTGAACGTTACGGTTTTTTGCCACATCAATAAACACATCTGCTAATCCCATTTGAACAGATGGATGCAAGTGTATCTCAGGCTGCTCAAGTAAAATAGTTGAACCCTCAGGGACATAATAACACATAACAAGCACAGGAAGTATTTGAGATACCCCAAAGCCAACATCCGTGATTAGTACTTCAGAACTTCCTGATACTCGCCTAACCTTAACTTCGTAAAGACTACTGCCTTCAGCAATAGGCTCGACTCTAAATGAATGTATCAGGCCTAGTTCTTTGAGCCAAAAAGCAATTCTTTCTTCGAGGGTTTGTTTATTTCTTTTGTATCCAGGGGAAATATTCTTACCGCGGTCTCGTGATGCAAGTATTGCGTCAACAACATATTCACCTTTAGGCCCCAAGTCGCTCGGTATAGTTCCTCTTGATGTATAATGTCGTTTAGGGAAATCTCGTAATGGGCCAAGATAGTGGATTCGCTCAAGCATATTGACTAATTCAAGTTGTAAATCTGAAAGGGATTCAGCGTTTTGAAAGTATGAATTTACTTGATCAGGAAAACCATAAAATTTAATTGGCGATGGGATAGGCCAAGCACGCTGCTTTTTCCGAACAAAAGTTAACCCTGAACTATCCAACTCATAATCCCTTTTCTTGTCTACTTTAGAGCATAGTTCAAAATGTCCGTCATCAAGATTATAACTCATTTTTTTTACATACAACTTTTTGTTATCAAAACAAATCTCAGAGTTAAAACGCATCTTTTCTGCTGGAGCAAGATTTTTATTATTTAGGCTGTCTTTAAGAGTAAGTTTTTTTAATAACTTCCATTCAAAGCCAAAAGACAGACATGAATTTTCATCATGGTTATAAATAACATCTTTGAAACTGCCAAGATTTGCTTTGGAGAATTCATCGCCAAAGTCCAGAACTAATTTTCTGTCGTCTGCCTCAGCAGTTTGCTTTAACATTAAGAGAAATTGCAAAATACTGCTTTTGCCAGAACTATTCGTACCGAACAGACCGGTTATTGGAGCAAGACGCATCTTATCAATTTCTTTCCAAGCCTTAAAATTTCTCAAACTTAATTCAGTAAGCATTTCTATATCCCTTAACTAAAAGCAATATCTTTAAACCTGAAAAGTAAACAAAGCCCCATTAACCCCGTAAATATTCTACTGCATTCTTAAATATGCTCACTCCGTCTGCTTCGAGGGTTTCGTCGTGCCTGGTCCATCTTGGGTGCTGGGTGCGTTTTGTGAAACGCTCCGGGTGGGGCATCAGGCCCATTACGCGGCCGGTCGAATCGACGAGTCCTGCGATATGGTCGGTCGAACCGTTTGGATTGACCGGGAAACCGCCGAAATTGCCGTCTGCATCGACATATCTGAAAGCAACGTGGCCATTGGCCTTGATCTTTTCGAGCGTGTCGGCGTCTTTCATAACGACCTTGCCCTCGCCGTGTGCCATCGGTAGATATATCCGCTTGCCCGGCGTAATAAACACGCATCTGTCGGTACCTGGCTCAAGATAAACCCAGCGGTCCTGAAACTGCCCGCAGTCGTTGTCTACGATACTGAGGCTGGAACTGTCAAACTTGCCGTCGCCTGCGACATCGGGCAAGATTCCCGTCTTAACAAGCACCTGGAAACCGTTACAAATGCCCAGTGCCAACTTGCCGTCGTCGATGAACTTGCGAAGAACATCCGACAGATGGTGAACGATCTGGTTAGCCAGTATCCGCCCCGCCGCAACGTCATCGCCATAGCTGAATCCCCCCGGGAACACCATTATCTGGTACTCATCCAGCATTGAAGGGTTTTCGATTATACGATTTATATGAACCCGGTCAGTTGTCGCCCCTGCCACTTCCAAAGCATGAACAGTCTCAAGGTCACAGTTAATTCCAGCCGCCCGCAATACTATAGCTTTTATATTTGCCATTTTCCAATTCAATCCATTTATATATTATTGTTTTTCTAATTGCTAATCGCTAATTGCTTCTAAAGTGCAAGAGGCTTTTGCCACGCTTTTTTAAGAGTCGCAATATCAGAATCGATCACAGAATTACCATCAGCGTCTTTGACGATCAATTTCTTGTCCGAAACAACCTCACCGATCTGGCCGAAAGGCATATCAAGCATCATCTTGGCGAAAGCGTCAAAGTTATCCGGTTCGACCTCGACAACATATCGCGAGTTTGATTCGCTAAACAGCTGCGTGTCAGCACGAACACAATCATCCGAGACAGGCAAACCGCGAAGATCGGCCTCGATACCCAATCCGCCTGCAAAGGCCATCTCGGCGAGCGCCACTGCAAGTCCGCCTTCGGAGCAGTCATGGCAACTTGCGACAAGACCTTCGGTAATAGCCCGGTGAAGCCTCTTTGCCGTTTCCGCGGCAACTGGAATATCAACCTTAGGCACATTAGCACCAAGCTCACCGGCGATCTTATAATAATGCGAACCGCCAAGCTCATTCTTCGTCAGACCAACGGCAAACAGCAGGTTACCGGCGGCCTTGACATCCATAGTCACACATTTATTGACATCATCGACAATACTCATCGCACTGATCAGCAGCGTATGCGGAATCGAAACAGCTGTCCCGTCTTCGTTGATAAACTCGTTGTTGAGCGAGTCCTTACCCGAGATAAACGGCGTCTGGAAACCCATCGCACCGTCATAACAGGCCTGCGAGGTCCGAACCAATGCACCGAGAGTCTCGGGCTTTTTGCAGTTGCCCCAGCAGAAATTATCCAGTATCGCGATCCTGTCGGGACGTCCGCCGACACAAACGATATTACGAATAGCCTCATCGATGCCCGAAAGAGCCATCCAGTAAGGATCGAGATCGCCGTAAACAGGATTCATCCCGTTAGCGACCGCAACACCCCGGTCAGAGTCGTACTTGGGACGAATAACCGAAGCATCGCCCGGTCCGTCATTGTCAATACCGGTCAAAGGCTTAATAACACTGCCGCCCTGAACCTCGTGGTCGTACTGACGGATAACCCATTCTTTACTGGCTACATTGAACTGCGAAAGGATCGCCTTCAACTCGTCATCATAGCTGCTCTTTTTGGCAATCGTCGGTTCGCTAAGCTTTGGAGTATTCCACTTCGCCTGCCGCGAATACTTCGGCAAACCGTGATGCAAAAACTGCATATCAAGCTCACCGACAAGCTGGCCTTCGTAATTAAGTTTAAGTTTTTTATCGTTAGTGATCGTACCAATAACGGTCGCTTCAACATCTTCAGACGCAAACAACTCTCTGATCTCGTCTAGCTTTGCAGGATCGACCGCGACAACCATACGCTCCTGCGCCTCGCTGATCCAAATCTCCGTATAGTTCAAACCGTCATATTTAAGCGGAATGTCTTTAAGCTCGACTACGGCACCGAACTTCTCGGTCATCTCACCGACCTGGCTGCTAAGCCCGCCCGCTCCGCAGTCACCGATAGCCTCGTACAAACCTCGCTCGCGAGCCTGCAGAAGTGTATCGAGAACTTTCTTTTCGACAATAGGATTACCGATCTGAACGGCGTGGGAGAAAATGTCCTCATGCTCATGCGTCATCGCCCCGCTCGAGAAGGTCGCCCCGTGAATTCCATCACGACCGGTCCGTCCGCCGACAACCATTATAAGGTTACCCGGCTGCGGATTCGAGAAACACTTCTTGCGGTCCAGCACACCGATATTACCGCAGAACACCAGCGGGTTAGCCATATAACGTTTATCGAAATACAGCGAACCGTTGATCGTAGGAATACCCATACGGTTTCCGTAATCGCGAACGCCTGCGACGACACCCTTCATAACGCGCCGCGGATGCAGCACGCCCTTAGGCACGTCTTCAAGCTTCATGTCCGGCTGACCAAAACAGAATATATCCGTATTAGCAATAGGTTTTGCGCCAAGCCCAGTACCCATAGGATCGCGGATAACACCGCCGATACCAGTCGCCGCCCCGCCGTAAGGATCCAGCGCCGAAGGATGGTTATGCGTCTCAACCTTAAAGCACACCGCCATATCGTCGTCAAACTCAACGATCCCCGCATCGTCGACGAACACCGAAATACACCAGTCCTTGTTAAGGTCCTGCGTCGCTTTAAAAACTGTCTCTTTAAGAAGGTTATCAAAATGAACCTTCTCGCCGTCAAAATCAAAATCAACACTGCTTTTGAGCGTCTTATGAACGCAGTGCTCACTCCACGTCTGGGCGATCATCTCAAGCTCGATATCGGTCGGCTCGCGATCGATCGACTTGTAATAGTCCTGTATGCACCGCATCTCGATAACGTCAAGGAACAT
>JAIPFN010000236.1 GCA_021736615.1 Phycisphaerae bacterium
ATTTGCATCGGGCTGCAAACCAAAAGAGGTTTTCGTCGGCAAAGCCAGATTCACCGAAATAGCTTGCTGAGGGTCTATGGCCCTATAGTCGGCTGCCAGTGAATCGAGCAATTCTTTTGCACTTGACGTCGTTGAAAGACCAAGACGATTAGATATATCCAAACGAAGCATGACATTTTGATCGGCGACCTTACTCAATAAGTCCGAAAGAACCTTTCGACGTTGCTGACTGGAGTCGCAAAGTGCCAGGAAATGCGAAATCGCCTTACCGGCAACGATAAGGTCGGCATTCCCTTGGCAATACTCCTCAAACGCACGATATATCCATTCATCATATTTATCGTCAGAAAACTGCGAACTGGCATTAAGAATTGTTTCATCGATATATGATGACTCGGGATCAACCTCTGAGGCGGCGACAAGAAAAACCATTGCCTGTTCGACTTGTTCTTTGGACGCATCCCGAGTGTTCAATATCTCATAAGCAATATCATGAAATATCCCCGCGAGAAATTGAGAATTTAGTTCTTCACCACCCTCAAAACCTTCGGCGAAAACAAAACCAACTGCGCAACAACAAATCATAAGAAAAACAAGTAAATTTTTCACCCCTAAATTCAACATATTTTTCAGACCATTAAGATCACTTACCCCAGTTATATAAACGTGTACGCAATCATTTTAACAGAAAAAACCTGAAAATCAAGTCTAAAATTCTAACTTATGTATTAAAAACTCATAATTCCCGCCGAATTACCAGCAAAAGACCATCGTTTTTCACTGCTACTGAGCTGTAATAGTAGACTACTACAGACACCAGCACCACAACCGAAAGTCGCAAAATATCGAATTTCAGCCCCAAATCGCCTTTGGGAAGGTCTCTCATCAAGTAGAGTGCCCCGCCGGAAACCGCCGCCATCAATCCAGTCGATACAAAAGTCTTGGCGACAGTAAGCGGCAAACCCAACATAAAAGAATGTCCGATCCGCCTCCGCAATGCCCATATAAGAATAACAACCTGCAAATATGAGCAGATCGCCGTAGAAAGAGCAAGCCCGCTAACCCCCATATACCATATCAGCGTCAGGTTTAAAACGATATTAACACAAACCGCGACAAGCGCACTTCGCATTGGTGTTCTGGAATCCTGCATCGAATAAAACGCCCTGGTCAGTATCTGCTGGGAAAAGAACCCCGTAAGCCCTATTGCATAAAAGCAAAGGGTAAACGCCGTCGCATTGGCATCTGCGCCGTTAAACTCGCCATGCTGAAAAATCGCCGACACCAAAGGACGTCCTACCAGAAACAACCCGGCCATCGCCGGAACTGCCAGAAAGACCGTTCCCCCTATTCCGCGAGAGACACTCTTTGCAAGTCCGTCATAATCTTTACTTGCTGCCTGTGCGCTCATAACCGGAAAGATAGCCGTTGCAAGAGAAATCCCGAAAACCCCCAAAGGCAACTGGTACAGCCTTTGTGCATAATAAAGATAAGACACCGAACCGGCCCATACTGGGTATTCAATGCTTTTGCCGAAGAAAGTAAAGAACTCTCCCTTTTCCAATGACCCCGACAGGCATTTGGCGACAAGATCATCGGCGAGCGTGTTTACCTGGGTAACGGTCAAGCCGATTATCATAGGCCCCATCATCGTAATTATCTTCTTGAATGCATCTGTATGAACATCCCACGCAGGCCGAAGTTTAACGCCGCTGGCACGTAGAGGGGGAAACTGAATAGCGATCTGGGCAACGCCGGCAAAAAGAACGCAGACAGCGACTACGAAGACCTGGTTCCATGCCTTCATACCGAACGCCCAGCCGGTAATGCACAACGAGGCGATGATAAAAATATTCAGCACGATCGGGGCAAGTGCAGGTGTGGCGAAATGGCGATGCGAATTAAGGACGCCGGCAATGATGGCAACGACACAGATCATAATCATGTACGGAAGCATTATCGCCGTAAGCCCGAGCATACGGCGGTTTTCGTCGTTTGCACTAAAGAACTTGTAGTAGACAAGTATCCCGACAAGACCGATCAATACCGCGATTGAAAGGATAACAAATATAACTGTAACGACGGTACTTGCGAGCCGCTGCGCGTTTTTCTTATCGATCTGAAGCTGCTCGCTGTATACGGGAATAAACGATGCGGAGGCGGCTCCTTCGCCAAAGATGCGACGGGCCAGATTCGGTATCTTAAAAGCGATAACCCAACTGTCAAACAGTGTGCCTGCCCCGAGGAAATAAGAAAATGCCATATCGCGCAGCATGCCGAACACCCGGCTAATAGCGGTAAGAAAAGCAATCTGGCGAAATCCCTTAACCATAAATCAACATCCGTATAAATAGCAAAACAAAGACTGCCCTGGAATTATAAGGGCTTATGCGTGAGAAGTCGATTCATAATTCTATTAATGTGAACTTAGGGCAATTAAATTTTTATTTTATGGCTGGTACCGGGCGTGATAGGCATTGAGCAGTTATTTTGGCGAGTATCTTTGTTTTTGCTCTTTAAATGGAGGCATGAGGTTTTGCCGGGTTTTTTGGGGTTCAATAGTTCGTGAAAAATGGCGTGTTTTGTCAGTGTTTTGGCGTGTGTTTGCGTTTTGCGGAACTTTGTTTATCTATAATTCTTTTAATTTTACGTGTGACATCTTGCCTATTCTACCAAAAAGACCCCGCGCTTTTAGACAAGAAAATCACTTTGCTATTTACCGCAAATGAAGTATATTATTTACAGAAAAAAATAACTTTAGTCTACGCAACTGTATTCAAAAGTTAGATACTTCTTTGTGCGAGGACTTTGAAAGTACCTTGGAAATGTTTTATTGCAAAATAATTTAATAAAGGAATTTAGCGAATGAAATCAATTATTGCAGCATTAACAAGAATCACACTCGTTTTGATGGTCTCCTGCGCATTTTTTGGTTGTTCGGCGGACGAAAAGATAACGCCGGCGGCATTTGTTGATCCGCCCTTGGAGAACCGGCCTGGGGCTTTCTGGCCGTGGCTAAATGGGAGTGTCAGCCTCGAACGTATCAGCTATGAACTGGAGGAGATGAAGGCCAAGGGTATGAGCGGAGCAGACATCTGGGACGTTAAAGCCCATGCCGATCCGGATAAAACGATTCCGGCGGGACCGGAGTTTTTGGGGGACGAATCTCTGGACGCAATTGCCCATACTGTTAAGGAAGGAGACCGCCTGGGACTTCGTATCGGAATGCTCAACTCCAGCGGCTGGAACGCCGGAGGAACCTGGACCACTCCGGATATATCGGGGATGGGGATGTTTCATTCAGAGGTTTCCGTCGAAGGACCTAGCCGGTTTGAGAAGGTTTTGCCTTTTCCCAAAATTCCGGATAAATGCCCGACAGACGAAAACGGCAAACCGCTATTTTATAAAGAAATATCCGTTCTGGTTGTGCCGGAAAATGACAATAAGCAAATTGACTCGATCTCGGATGTCCGGGTTTTGAGTGAACATCTGGATGCAAATGGAAAACTCACCTGGGATGTTCCGGCGGGGAAATGGACAATCATTCGTATGGTGATGAGCAATACCGGATACCAGTTGATCGTTCCGTCACCCAATTCGGGCGGGCCGATGATCGATTTTTTAAATCCCGACGCTTCTCGCAAGCACTTTGGGCATATTGTCGACAAACTGCAATCAAAGCTGGGTGATCTGAAAAACACATCACTTAAACACCTTGAAGTTGACAGCCTCGAACTTGGTCATTATACGGTATGGACCGAGAAGATAATTGAAAAATTTAAAGAACACTATGGTTACGATCCGCTGCCGTATCTTCCTCTTCTGAAGAGTTGGAAGATGAAAGACGATGATATTGTCCGGCGATTTGAATATGACTGGAAAAAGAATATTAGCGACGTTTTTATTGCCAGCCATTATAAAACATCGAGTGAGTTTTTGAATGAGCATGGTCTAAAACTTTGCGCAGAGGCCGGCGGGCCCGGTGCTCCTATCTGGGACAGCTGCCCGGTGGATTCATTGAAGGCTTTGGGTTCGGTAGACATTCTGCGGGGTGAGTTCTGGCCGAAGATGCGAAACATCTGGCTGGTTAAAGAAATATCCTCGGCGGCTCATATCTATGGCAAAAAAACTGTCGATGCAGAGTCCTTTACCAGTTGGCGACACTGGACCGACGGGCCGTATTTCCATAAACAGATGGCCGATGCCGCCATGGGCGAAGGACTCAATCACTTTTCTTTCCATACCTTCACGCACAGCCCCGATGATGCCGGTCTTCCCGGCCGGGCTTATCACGCCGGGACGCATATAAATCCCAATGTCGTTTGGTGGCCGATGGCCGGGGGATTTATCAATTATCTTTCCCGCTGCTGCTATATGCTTGACAAGGGGCTTTTTGTAGCGGACGTATGTTATTATTATGGGGATAACGCGCCGAATTTTGTTTCAGCCAAGGGGCTTGGTTTTTCGCTTGAGGCCGGTTTTGATTACGATGTAGTCAACAGCGATGTTATCCTTAATCGCATGTCGGTCAAAAATGGGAGGATTGTTTTACCGGACGGCATGAGTTATGGTGTGCTTGTCTTACCAGAGCGAGACGATATGGATCTGGATGTGCTCAAAAAGATCGACTCACTCGTCAAGGCAGGTGCAACAGTCGCCGGACCTAAACCAACGCGAACCGGCACACTGAGCGATTACCCTGATCGTGACAAACAGGTAGCGACCCTGGCAGATAAAGTATGGGGCAATTGTGACGGAGAAACGAACCTGAAAGCCGCTTACGGTAAAGGGAGTATTTTCTGGAACAAAGCTACGGAAGAAATTCTGGCTCAAAAGGGTATCGGCAAAGATTTCAACTATAAGGGAACCGACAAACGAACAAAATTAGATTACGTACACCGCCGCACTGAAAACGAAGACATTTATTTTGTGGTCAATAAAAATGAACGCTGGGAATCGGTTGAGTGTGCTTTTAGAGTGACCGGTAAACAGCCGGAAGTTTGGTATCCGGATTCCGGCGAAATTCGCGATCTTGCCGTTTATAAAACCAATGCTGTCGGCACAAAAATAAAGCTGCACCTTAAACCAGCCGAATCGGTATTCGTAGTCTTCCGCAAACCTTCAAAGAAAGTTCACTTTACTAATGTCGCAGCGGTCGGGAATATGGACCAAATCATAAGGCCCAAACAGGTGCTTGACGCTCATTCAGCAACTCCGGCAGGAGCAATGTGGTTGTCGGATGGCATTGGCGAAATCGCCGATCAGTTTATTACTTTTAATCTGGGCGAAGTCCAGAGCCTTGATAAAATTCGTTTGTGGAATTATATTGAGCGGCGTCGCGGACTTATGAATTATGGAATAAAGGACTTTGATATACTTGCTTCCAGCGATGGTAAGGATTATCGAAAATGCGGGAGCTTTACTCTTAGAGAAGCAGACAGTATTGAGGATAAACATTATCATCAGGATATTGATGTAGATATCAAGGATGTCCGCTACATTCGCTTTAATGCGAAAACCAATCACAATACCACGTGGTATTGTTACGGCATTTCCAAACGCGCCGGCTTGTCAAAGGTCAAATTTTTCAGCGGCGAGAGGGATGTACCTGGCGTAACTATCCACTCAGTATCAAGCGGAGTGGCGTTCAGTCCTGTCACGGATGATTATCTGGGCGAGGCTGTCCCCGCAACGGAATTACTAACCGATAGAAACGGCAAGACATTTCTGCGGGTATGGAAACCCGAATCGTATAGAATTGACGATAATACTGGAAAGTCTCTCAAGATCAACGCAGATGCAGTTAAACAGCCCCTGGAAATCACCGGCGGCTGGGATGTGGAATTTCCTCCGAACTGGGGGGCGCCGGATAAAGCAACCTTCGATAAGCTTATCTCCTGGACCGATTCTGATAACGACGGGATCAAGTATTTCTCCGGTCGGGCTGTTTACCGCAAAGAGATCAATATTCCGAAAAGCTATTTTGATTCGGATACTCAGTTGCAGCTTGATCTTGGTGTCGTTCAGAAAACCGCCCGCGTAAGCCTCAACGGTCGTGAGATTGCTATTTTGTGGAAACCGCCGTTTACTGTTGACATAACTGACATCGCCAAGCCCGGCAAAAACGAACTGGTGGTCGAAGTTGCCAACACCTGGACGAATCGGCTTATCGGCGACGCTTACCTGCCGCCTGAAAAGCAGTTCTGCAAAACTAACCTGCACAGCCGATTGGCAGTAAAGGGGCGAAGATTGCAAACGTCAGGTCTAATAGGGCCGGTCAGAATTAATGCGGCGTCTGACGTTTATATCAAACCGGCTGAAAAGTAAGAAACATTAAGGGAACCTCTAAAAACATAAGACATCTTTTTTAATTCTGAATTATGTTAATAACTCAAACTGACCGATTGGCCAGTTTGGAATGAATAATGTCTATTGTATAATGTATAATGAATGATTCGCCCAGAGGGCCGAGGCATTTTTATTTAAAAAAAATAACTACGTAACATTTTTAATTGTAATTGGTTATGGCAATATCTCGGCTGTTTTCGGTCAGTTTGAGTTAATAATCACAGTAAATCAATGTTTAATAACGGAAGAAAAGCAATGAAAAACCTGATCTTATTAACAGCACTTGCATTCATTTTCAATGTTGGATGTGCCGCACAAAATGACGTCCGAACAGTTGTTAATCTGGAAAAATACTGGCAGTTTATTAGGAAAGAGGTTTCAGGCGCGCAAATGCCCGGAACAAATACAACTGGTTGGGAAACGGTTACTGTTCCTCACGACTGGGCGATTAAAGGGCCATTCGACAAAGATGTCGATGCACAAGTTCGGAAGGTCACACAGGATCTGGAAAAGAAAGCCTACCTGAGAACGGGCAGGACAGGCGCACTGCCGCACATCGGGATCGGCTGGTATCGCAAGAGTTTTACCCTGCCGGAATTTACAAAAGGCAAACAGGCCCTGCTGGTATTTGACGGAGCGATGAGCGACGCACAGGTTTATGTTAACGGCAAAAAGGTCGGCAATCGGCCGTTCGGATATATCTATTTCTATTTCGATATTTCCGATTATCTCAAAGACGGTGAAAATCTCCTCGCCGTCCGCCTTGAGAATCTCCCAGTCTCTTCACGCTGGTATCCCGGAGCAGGTATCTATCGCAAGGTGCAGATTATTGTAAAAGACCAGGTCAATTTCAAACAGTGGGGAACATTTATTACCACCCCGTATATCTCTGATGGTCTGGCAAAGGTCAAAATTAAATCTGCTGTCAGCGGCGAAAATGTAAAAGTCGTTACCGAGATAAAAGACGCTTCAGGCAGGACTGTCGCCTCCGGAAGTGCAAGCGAAATGTTCGGCGACCAGATCGAGCAAAACCTCGCCGTCAAAAACCCCAAGTTATGGAGCACTGAATCGCCTTACCTGTATACCGCGCATTCAAAATTGTATCAGGGGGATATCCTCAAAGACGAACTTACAACCCGTTTCGGAATCAGATCCATAGCTTACGACCGTGACAAGGGGTTTATGCTCAACGGTGAAGTAATGAAATTTAAAGGCGTCTGCATCCACCACGACCTGGGTCCGCTAGGGGCCGCAATAAACAAAGCAGCAGTAAAACACCAGCTAGCTATCATGAAAGAAATGGGCTGCAACGCCATCCGTACTGCACACAATCCGCCTTCCCGCGAGCAGATGGACCTCTGTGACGAGATGGGTTTTTTGGTTTTTGCCGAAGCCTTTGACGAGTGGGTAACAGGAAAAGTTGATAACGGCTATAATCGCTGGTTCGACGAATGGGCCGAAAAGGACATAGTCAACCTGGTCCGGGCAAACCGCAATCACCCGTGTATTGTATTGTGGAGCGCCGGCAACGAAGTGCCCGACCAGAAGAAAAGTAACGGCCCCAAACTTGCCAGTCGGCTGCAGGACATTTTCCATCGCGAGGACCCAACACGACCGGTAACCGTAGGCATGGACCAGGTCAAATCCATCCTTGATAATGGGTTCGGAGCAGTGCTCGATGTTGCGGGCTTTAACTATCGAATCCACCTGTACGAAGAGGCACACGAGAAACTGCCCCATGGAATAGTTCTGGGTGCAGAGACCGCTTCGACTGTAAGCTCGCGCGGCATATATAAGTTCCCTGTCGAAAAGCTCAAATGGAAAAAGTGGGACGACATGCAGTGCTCTTCCTATGACATGGTATGCTGCAGCTGGGCGAACCATCCCGATGACGACTTTATCCTCCAGGACGACAAGAACTGGGTCATCGGCGAATTTGTCTGGACAGGATTCGACTATCTTGGAGAGCCCACGCCGTATATTTCGGAGTGGCCTTCCAGAAGTTCTTATTTTGGTATTTGCGATCTTGCCGGTTTGCCCAAGGACCGTTATTATTTGTACCGCAGCCGCTGGAACACCAAAGACGACACACTGCACATCCTGCCGCACTGGAACTGGCCGGACCGCGTTGGGGAAATAACTCCAGTATTCGTTTATACTAATTACAACAGTGCAGAACTTTTCATAAATGGTGTAAGCCAGGGAATCCAGAAAAAGCATGATGCAACTCCCCAGAACCGTTATCGTCTGATGTGGATGGATGTAAAGTACCAGCCCGGGACGGTTAAGGTGGTTGCTTTTGATGATAACGGCAAGGCAGTGGCGGAAAAGGAAATTTACACAGCCGGTAAGCCCGATCACCTTGAGCTTTCTGCTGACAGAAAAGTAATTACCGCCGATGGAAAAGACCTTTGTTATGTTACGGTTACAGTCGTTGATGAAAATGGCATACCTTGTCCGACTGCGACAAACCAGCTTAACTTTAAAGTTTCCGGTGCCGGGCAATTCAAAGCGGTTTGCAACGGCGACGCAACCTCGCTGGAAATGTTCCATCTGCCGACCATGAAGGCATTTAGCGGCAAATTGGTGGTGCTTGTTCAGTCTTTAGATAAAGGTGGAAACATTGAACTTGAAGTAAAAAGCAAAGGATTAGAAACGGCGAAAATAAATATAGCCGCAAAATGATTTTTGCATCGGCAGGGCCTAAAAACAGGGCGAAAGCTAACATAAATGGACATTGCAGACATTTAAATCTGAACTAAGCAGTGTCGTTATGCGCGGATTTAGATTTGTGTATTTGACGGATTGCGCTCGTTTGCTGGTTATTTGGTCATGCCTAGATACCCGACCATAATCAGCAGTATCGCTATCGCTGCACCCATTATGATCATTATCACCCGGTACTTTGTGACGATTCTTTCGATCTCGTCGTTAAGCTCTTCGTCGTTTTCGAGGTTGACATCTATACCCTCGGATTCGATCTCTTCAAGGCCTTCCAGCGTAAACTTGTCCTTGGCTACCATCGGCG
>JAIPFN010000237.1 GCA_021736615.1 Phycisphaerae bacterium
AATTTTATTTCAGGAGATTGAAATGGCAGCTAAAAAAATCGCTTTTGATACCGAAGCACGTTCGGCTATCTGTGAAGGCGTCAAAAAACTCGCCCGCGCGGTCAAGATCACACTTGGTCCTTGCGGCAGAAACGTAATTATCGAAAAATCCTATGGCTCACCCACCGTCACCAAAGACGGCGTATCGGTAGCTAAAGAGATCGAACTGGAAGACGCTTACGAAAACATGGGCGCCCAGATGGTCAAGGAAGTCGCCTCCAAGACTTCAAACGTTGCCGGTGACGGAACAACCACCGCGACCATCCTCGCCGAATCCATCTTTATCGAAGGTCTCAAGAACATCACAGCCGGTGCAAACCCCATGCAGGTTAAACGCGGCATCGACAAGGCAGTCGCCGCCATCGTTGAAGAGCTTGCAAACAGAAGCATCGCTATCGAATCCAGCAAGCAGATCCAGCAGGTCGCCACATGTTCTGCAAACCAGGACGTCGAGATCGGCAAGATCATGGCTAAGGCTATGGAAAAGGTTGGCAAAGACGGCGTCATCACCGTTGAAGAGGGCCAGTCGCTCGAGACCACCGTCGACCTGCTCGAAGGTATGCAGTTTGACAAAGGCTACCTCAGCCCGCACTTCGTCAACAACCCCGAAAACATGACTTGCGTTCTTGACAAGCCTTACGTTCTTATCTTCGAAAAGAAGATCAGCACTATCAAATCGCTCCTGCCGCTTCTCGAAGCAGTCGCCAAGAAATCCCGTCCGCTGCTCATCATCGCAGAAGACGTAGAAGGCGAAGCACTGACAACTCTCGTTGTCAACAAACTCCGCGGCGTACTCAACATCGCAGCAATCAAGGCTCCGGGCTTTGGCGACAGGCGTAAAGCACTGCTCCAGGACATCGCTCTTCTGACAGGCGGCCAGGCAGTATTCGAAGACCTCGGCATGGACCTCGAAAAGATGGCCATCGCTCAGCTCGGTCAGGCCAAACGCATCACCATAGACAAAGACAGCACGACTATCGTCGAAGGCGCAGGCTCTACCGAAGAGATCATGTGCCGCATCGAACAGCTCAAGAACGAGATCGAAAGCACTACGAGTGACTACGACCGTGAAAAACTTCAGGAACGTCTTGCCAAGCTCGCAGGCGGGGTCGCACAGATCAATGTCGGCGCAGCTAGCGAAGCAGAGATGAAGGAAAAGAAGGCCCGCGTAGAAGACGCACTCCACGCTTGCCGTGCAGCTGTCGAGGAAGGCATCCTTCCGGGCGGCGGAATTTCTTCGCTTAAGGTTCTCGGAGTTCTCGATACGCTCAAATGCACCGGCGACGAAAAGGTCGGCGTAGAGATCATCAAGAGAGCACTGGTCGCTCCGATCAAACAGATCGCCACAAACGCGGGCCTCGACGGTTCCATCATCGCTCAAAAGGTCATGGAAAATGCAGACTTCAACTACGGCTATGACGCCCTGAACAAAAAGTTCTGCGACATGATCAAGTTCGGCGTAATCGTCCCGACAAAGGTCGAGCGTACCGCACTGCAAAACGGTGCATCAATAGCATCACTGCTGCTCACAACAGACGCAGTAGTAAGCGAGATACCAGAAGACAAACACGCAATGCCGCAAATGCCAGGCGGAATGGGAATGTAATTCTTTAAATGTCTAATGATTATTGTATAATGAATAATGAAAGACCTAGCCGATTGGCTGAAACTGATTTGATCAGCATAGTCATTGACATTAATTGATTATTTGAGCGGGCTTCTTAACGGAGCCCGCTTTTTTAATTTTATTTTGTAATCCGTGTAATCTGCGTAATCCGCGGTAAAAAAAGCGATCAAGCTAAAACTTCCTCAACCAGTTTTCGCATTTGTTCTTCGTTTTCCGTGATCGACTCGACGAGTTTAAACTGTGTTCTACACCGGTCAAGATTGTGGCCTTCGCGATGTATCTTGAAATACGTATCGCCTCCAAGATAATCAGTCAAAAATCGCGTTCCGATCATCAGCGTTATCATCTTTCCGCTAAAGACCAGGTGCTTAACTTCCGCAGGATTAAGGAATTCGCCAGCTGTCGCCAGGTATCCTCGCAGTATTGCCTCGAACCTTTCCATCTTCATCCCGACTTTCGACAGATCGGTTTCGTCCTCTTCTGTCGGCGAAAGCGTCGTCCGCATAATATCGCCAAAATCATAAAGAGCAAGTCCCGGCATAACAGTGTCAAGATCGATAACACAAATACCTTCGTTAGTCTCATCGTCGATCATAACATTATTGATCTTCGTGTCGTTATGAGTGATCCGCATCGGAATTTCACCATTGCTGACAAGATTCGGAAATACATCGAATACCCAACTGTGCTCCTGCAGAAATTCGATCTCCGCAGCGGCGTCTTTTGCACGCCCGCAAACATCGGCTTTCAAAGCCTCTTCAAAAGCGGCATAACGTTTCCGGCCGTTATGAAAATTCGGGATAGTATCAAACAGCTGCGGCCCCGGCAGATCGACAAGCATCTTCTGGAAATCCCCCAGCGATTTCGCCGCTTGGTATGCCTGGTCGAGATTTTCCATAACGTCATAAGTCTTCGCCCCTTCGACAAAAATATACAAACGCCAGTGATTACCATCCCCATTGACATGATACATCTTACCGTTAGCAGCAGGTATCACAGTCAGCACTCGTCTGTCAATATCGTCAAGCCCCCGGGCCTCAAGCTTTTTGCGAATATGGGTCGTAACCCGAACAACATTATCCATAAGCTCAGCGGGATTCTTGAAAACTTTATGATTGATCCGCTGCATCACATAACGAACTTTCTCGCCCCCCTTGTCGCATGTAACTGCAAAGGTATCGTTGATATGGCCGCTACCATATGCATCAGCTTCGACAAAGGACCCCTCGACCTGAAAATTGCCGAATATCCCGCTCAAATTATAATTCATCATCAGTCCCAATTTCCCAAAAACAACATAACCATATTAAATGGGTTTTCTGAACAGCGCAGTAAATCTTAAGTTCCCAACCGTCAAATTAACGGCAAGTATCAGCTATTGCCGAAACAGAACATTATATCCGATTTAACAGCAAAAGTAAAGAAGATTCTGATCATACACAACAGTTTCTTTATGTAGTCCGGAATATCAATTTGTACTGAAAAAGCCAAAAAGAACATTCTTTAAAGTATTATTTCTGGATTATCCCCGGATTTACATTTATAATAGGTATACTATCAGAGGCTTTTTTCGAGCATTGCTATCTCTTAATGAAACAGCCTCGGCCGCAAAGCCGAATCATTAATTATACAATATACAATAATCATTATACATTTAAACTGGCCGATAGGTCAGTTTGAGACGGGGAAATTTAGATGTTTAATTTTAAATACAGTTCGAATCCGCTCACCCAGGCTACCGTCGGGGCTGCCGCTACAGTATTCATTGTTGGAATGATGCTGCTGGGCTTTGCCTCGTTTATCTATTTGATCAGGGAATTGGTTGGCTATATTGTTGCCGGTTTATTCGTCCTTGCCGGGATAAGCACTATCGGTTTTTCGATAAAGCTGCTAATCGCGTCCAAGCGAATTGACGATATGACAAAGCCGAAGGATGACTACCGCGAAAATGTCCAGATCCATCGCGGTCACGACGACTCGGAACAATAATATTGGTGGGGTAATTTTATACAAATAAACTTCAAAAGTTTAGTTTGACATATCTCCCGTATAGACTTAAACTTATCGCTGATAGAGTCCGGTAATTGTTTGCTTGCCGGGCTGAATAATCAATATACAATAATCAATATACAATAATCAATATACAATAATCAATAAGAAATTCAGAGGTGCGATCATGGATCCTTCTATTTTTAAAGCATATGATATTAGAGGTATATACCCGGACCAGTTGGACGAAGAAGCGGCATGGAAGATCGGTCACGCGACGGCAAAGTTCCTGCGATCGCTGCTTCGGGGTTACGAAAGGGGCCAGGCCAACGCACAAAGTCTCTGTGTCGGCCGTGATATGCGTACCCACAGCCCGTCGCTTACCAATGCACTGATAGCCGGCATGAACGCCACCGGCGCAAACGTCATCGACATTGGCATGATCGACACACCCCAGATGTATTTCGCAATCAATCACCTTGGTACCTGCGGCGGCGTTCAGGTTACAGCCTCGCATAACGGACCGCGGTACAACGGCTTTAAGATATCCGGCATACATGCCAAGCCCGTCAGCGGTGATACCGGCCTTAACGAGATCAGACACATTGCAACGGCGCTGCTGCATACAAAGGGCGTCTCCGACGGTTCCGTTGAAAGATGCGACATTACCGACCCGTATAGAGATCACGTGCTCAAATTCCTCAACCCCGGTCTCAAACCGCTTAGGATCGTCATAGACGCCTCAAACGGTATGGCCGGTAAGAGCGTTCCGGAAATTTTCTATGACCTGGATATAGACATCATCCCGCTAAACTTCGAGCACGACGGGACTTTTAATCACGATCCCAACCCGCTCGTAGAGGCGAACCTGCAGGAACTTAAAGATACCGTCATCGCCGAAAGAGCCGACTGCGGCGTTTGTTTCGACGGCGATGCCGACAGGCTTATGATGGTCGATGAGTACGGCAGAAATATCGGATGCGATCTGCTCACGTCGCTGATGGCACCTTACTTTTTGCAGAAGAATCCAAATTCGGCGATTGTTTACGACCTTCGCTCAAGCCACGTCCTTCAGGAAGAGATACTCAAGCACGGCGGTATACCGCGCCGCGAAAGAGTTGGCCATTCCTTTATGAAGAAATCACTTCGCGACAGCCATGCCGCGTTCGGCGGCGAGCTTAGCGGACATTTCTACTACCGCGACAATTTCTACGCCGACTCCGGCATGATAACCCTGGTTCACATGCTAAACATCCTCAGCCAGTCCGACGAGTCCCTTAGCGAGCTTATCGAGCCTCTCCGTAGGTATAGTTCTACCGGCGAAGTCAATTTCGAGGTTGACGACAAGGAAACAAAGATGAAGGAACTGGCAAGGGTCTACAGCGAAGGCCAGGTAGACGACCTTGACGGAGTAACGGTACAGTTCAAGGACTGGTGGTTCAACTGCCGACCAAGTAACACAGAGCCGCTGCTAAGACTGATCGTCGAGGCAAAGTCAGAAGATCAGCTCGAAGAAAAATTCGAAGAACTAAAAAGACTGCTAGGCGAACCCGTAGACCACTAAAACCGTAATGTCGGCATCTTGCCGACATAATTGCCACTTGCTAAGCAGAATCGCTGAATAAAGCAAAGTCCCGATTTATCGGGATAGTGTTCATCTAACAGCTATATAACGAGATTTTTGGAGACAAATCAATGAATGAATCAGTAGTGACTTTTGAGGGTATGCCGCCGGAAGCAGCGGCCTTTGGGATCGTATTTATCCTGATCGCTCTGCTAATCGGCCTTGCGGTTGCAATCATTTCGGCTGTTGTATATTGCAGGATATGTGGCAAGACCGGTTACCATTGGGCACTGGGACTTCTAATGTTTGTCCCAATAGCAAATTTGATACTCCCTCTGATACTGGCATTTAGCGAATGGCCGATAGAAAAAGAGCTAAGGTCCTGCAAGCACCAAACAGGCAGCAGCTATTAGCTAAAGGCTATCTCAAAAACGGATTGCTGTTTTTTTCAAGCGATATCGTCGTCATGTATCCATGTCCGGTATACACCTTTGTTGTGCCCGGCAGTACCAGCAATTTTTCTTTAATGCTCCTGATTAGCTGATTGTGATTTCCCCCCGGAAAATCACTTCTGCCCACCGACCCGGCAAAAAGCGTATCGCCGGAAAACAGAACATTGTCATCACGGCAGTAAAGACTGATCCCGCCCGGTGTATGTCCGGGTGTTTCCAGCACTTCAAACTCGATACCCGCAAACGTTATTTTTTGCTCCCCATCTAATATAGTATCTCCCGGTTCCGTCGTAAAGCTTATCCCGACAAGTGCCGACAGGTTCATCATGGGGTTTGTCAGCATTTCGGCGTCATTTTTGTGTATCACTACCTTGATGTCGGGAAATTCTCTGCGGAGGTCTCTTACCCCTACAATATGGTCTGCATGACCATGGGTAAGTATGATTGCCTCGGCTGTAAGACCCATTTCCTTCACATAGCTGATCAGCTCGGAGTTTTCCAGCCCGGTGTCTATAATAACACATTTCCCCGCGCCCTTATCGCAAGAAAGCACATACCCGTTAGTCTGCATTTCACCAAGAACAATATCATGTATATTCATTTATACTCCCAAGTCTGTAAGGCAAAAAATAAAATTAATTGTAGGGTGGGCCGTGCCCACGCTGCTTTTGACGTTTCAAAACGCACATCCTAGCAAACAACAACTATGATTACCCGTAAAAAATCAAACTATTGCCTTTGAACAGGATTATTCTTGACTTAGTAGCACGAATCTTATATTCTTATGCGCGTACTCAGTAGTCAAATTTGCAAAATGAAAATGTTTTTGGAAAGGCTTATATAATGCATATGCCAAACGAACTTCTTTCGGTGCCTGTTGCGGCGGGCTGTTTTGCCGTATCGGCTGTCGGTGTTGGTGTGGTCTGCAAAGCTGCCGAAAAAAACATCTCTCAGGAAAAGATTCCGCTGATGGGCATACTGGGTGCGTTCATCTTCGCCGCGCAGATGGTTAATTTTCCACTTCCGTTTCCTCCCGGGGCCAGCGGTCATCTTACAGGCGCCGTTTTTCTGGCTATTGTTCTAGGCCCTTATGCCGGTGTCGTCGTAATGACCAGCGTCGTCATCGTCCAGTGTCTTATCTTTCAGGACGGCGGGCTGCTTGCACTTGGCGGTAACATTATAAACCTCGCCATCGTTCCGACATTTGTCGGCTACGCCGTCTACCGATTCATCGCACCAAAGCCCGGCGAGAAAGCACGCTTGTACATCGCCGGTATGGTCGCATCGGCAATCGCCATGGTCGCAGCTGCCGCGATGCTTTCCATCGAGGCCGGCCTGTCCGGTGTACTTGCCGTTCCATTCGCACACTTCATCGCCGCGATCTGCGGGATACATCTGGTCATCGGCATTATAGAAGGTGTCATCACCGCTGCTCTGCTTATATACCTTCGAAACGCAAGGCCGGGAGTGATCGACGGATACGAGCATTCCGATACCGGCAGCAAAAAATTATTCTTCGCGACGGTCATCGCCGCCGTGCTGATAACCGCAACGTGTTTGTCGTTGCTGGCTTCGGAAAAACCGGATGGTCTGGAATACACTATCGCCAAAGACGATGGAACCTCGATAATTGAAAATGACACCGCGGCAATCGCTTCAGCAGATAGCCTGCATAATCGATTAGCTCCAATGCCGGATTATTCGCGGCCGGTCTCCGGCGATACCGACAAAGCATCAGCAGGCTGGACATCCTTCGCCGCTGTCATCGGTTCGGTCATCACAATGCTCGCCGTGTGGGCATGTTCAAGACTGATCCGCCGCAAGGAGTCCTGTAAATGCACCACGCAGTGATGGACCGCCTCTCGATGCAGAGTACTTTTCTGCATCAGCTCGACGCAAGAACAAAGCTCGCCGCCGCGATGATCTTTACGGTATTTGTGATCTCGCTGCCGCAGACATCCGTAAGCATTCTGCTCGTCTGCGCATCCGGTCCTGTTGCAATGCTGGTCCTGTCCAAAGTGCCCCTAAAGCTCGCCTCGATGCAGATACTCTGTCTTTCTCCTTTCGTCGCCGTCTTCGCACTAAGCATGATCTTCTATGACACCTCGCCTGTTAGCCCGGCATTCGGACCGTTCGAGTTTTCCACGACCGCCGGTGTTTTGCGATGCGGGGTTATACTTATCAAGTTTGCGATAACCATGACGACCCTTATCGTACTTTCGGCGACGACGAGATTTTCCGATATACTCGCCGCACTGACCTGGCTGCGCTTGCCGAGAATTCTCGTCATGCAGATCGCGCTTCTCCACCGTTACATCTTTATAATAATAGACCGAACCTGCAACGTTCTTCGTGCCCGAAGCGGACGAAAGCTGCGAAACCTCGGTTTAAAGTGCGAGTTAAAAACCGCCGCCGGAATGCTTGGCAATATCGCCGCCTACTCGACCGATACCGCCTGCCGCGTATCTATGGCGATGGCTGCTCGCGGATTTACGGGTACTATTGAACCGTTCATAAAACCGAAGTTCGGCAGCAATGACTTGTTGTTTGCAATTTGCTTTGCTTTGTATATCGCGGTGTTATTTATTTTTAAGGGGATCGTTTAGAATGTCCGGTTCAGTTTTGATAGATCAATATTCGTATACCTATTCCGATTCAAGTATGGGCCTTGACGATGTCAGCCTGAATATCACGCCCGGTGAAAAGGTTGCACTAGTCGGTGCCAACGGTTCGGGCAAGTCGACCTTGCTGCTGGCGATGGGTGGTTTTATTAAGGGCACCGGCGCAATTACGATTGACGGGGTGGAATCGAATTCTAAAAACCTAAAACGCATCCGGTCTCTGATCGGGTCAGTCTTGCAGAATCCTGACGAGCAGCTTTTTATGCCGACGCTCTTTGAAGACGTCGCATTCGGCCCGCAGAACATGGGGTTGTCATTTGACGAGGTTCATTCGATAACACACCAGGCAATCGACAGGGCAGGCCTAAACGGCATGGAGAATAAGGCGCCGCATCACATGTCAGCCGGCCAGAAAAGGGCCGCCGCAATCGCGACGATACTTTCGATGAGCCCGAAGATAATCACCATGGATGAGCCGGACACAAGTCTGGACCCGGCTAGCCGAAAGAAACTGGTAATACTGCTGGGGTCACTGTCGCAAACGCTGATAATCGCGACATGCAACATGGATTTCGCAGCCCGGGTAAGCAGCCGATGCATAGTCATTGGAAAAGGCAAAGTAGTCGCAGACGGCCCGCCGCAGAAAATCCTGACAGACGAAAACCTGATGGAACAAAACGGACTCGAAACTGCAAGGTTTGACTAGTAAATCTAACTGACTATCAGCATAAGGCAAAAAAACCTTGACAAGTTCCCATTTTCCGGCCAGAATTAGTGAAACTTACTAATTATGACTTTTTTGGAGATTTCAGCATGGCCGGTTACAGTGGAACAATATTGAGAGTTAATCTCAGCACTTCGGAAATCAAAAAGGAAGAACTGGATCTTAATCTCGCAAAGAAATTCGTCGGCGGCAGGGGGCTTGGGACGTATTTCATCGCAAAAGAAGTCGACCCAAAAGCCGACGCGCTAAGCGAGGCAAACAAACTGATATTCGCCACCGGCCCGCTTACCGGGTCCAAGGCTCCGACTGGCG
>JAIPFN010000238.1 GCA_021736615.1 Phycisphaerae bacterium
AGCTCAGCCTTTTGCCAAGGTGTATCTTCCCGGTACTCAACCGGAGGAAAACGACATCAAATTCAGCGCGATTAAAAGCTGTAAGATGTGCCACAGCAATACAAAAGCAGGCGACGACGACCCGTACTTTTCCTGGCAGTCAGGGATGATGTCTCAGGCAGCCCGCGATCCGATCTACCGCGCAGCACTAACCATTGCTAATCAGGACATACCCGGAGTTGGTGAGTTCTGCTGGCGTTGTCATACCCCCAAGGGTTGGCTCGAGGGCAGATCAACCAAGGCAGACGGATCTAACCTTACAGAAGAAGATATGCACGGAGTAAACTGCCAGGTATGCCATCGGCTTGTCGACCCGATCTCGGAAGAAGCAAAGAAATTCGCCAAAGACGTCCCGCCCGGTTACGGCAATGCGATGATGGTCGCAGACACCCAGAAAAATATGAGGGGCCCCTACTCCGATACCGACAGCAAAGCTATAAGCCACAAAATGCTGAAGTCCGATTTCCATGCATCCGGAAAACTTTGCGGCATTTGTCATGACGTTTCAAATCCGCTATTTGCGAAAGATGTTAAGACGCAGCCCCCGTACGCGTTTGGCCATATGGAGCGAACGTTCAGCGAATGGTCACTAAGCGCGTTTCCGGCTAAGGGGCAAGAGGGAAGTTGTCAGCATTGCCACTACAAGACAGTTGAAGGCGGTGCAAAGGCTTCCAGGTACAGCAAGAGCAAACGTCCGTACTTTGTAACCCACGGAGCGGCAGGCGGTTCTACATGGGTTCAGGACGCGACGGCATATCTGTGGAAAGACGCCGATATCAATAAGAAGGCCCTGGATACAGGCAAAGAACGTGCAAAAGCATTACTCCGAACGGCAGCCAAACTCGACCTGACAATCATGAGCAAGGATCAGGCGACCCTGCGGATAACAAATCTAACCGGCCATAAACTCCCCACCGGATACCCCGAAGGAAGGCGTATGTGGATCAACACCAGGTTCCTTGACGCTAGCGGTAAAGTAATAAAAGAGACGGGAAGATACGGCGAAAGAGAAACCGTAGTCGCCGGAAAAAAAGTAACCGTACCAACACTGATCGACCCGGAAGAGACGAAGGTTTATGAATCACTGCCGGCAATCAGCGAGGCACAAGCAGCAAAGACAGGAAAGACTACAGGCCCTTCGTTCCATTTCGTGCTCAATGACATGATCGCAAAAGACAACCGCATCCCGCCGGAAGGTTTCGTAAATTCCAGATTTGAAGAACACCTGTGCGAGCCGGTAGCTGCTGCCTACGCAGACGGTCAAAACTTCGATGATACGAAGATGGATATCCCGGCAGGGACAAAAAGAATCGCCGTCAGGGTCATGTACCAGTCAATGTCATGGGAGTACCTCAAGTTCCTGGTTGAAGAAAACAAAACCGACGAATGGGGCGAGAAACTCTACGACGCCTGGAAGAACACCGGCAAATGCGAGCCATTCGTGATCGCAGAAATCGAAAAGCACATTTAAGCAGTTTAAAACCCGATTTGATCGAATCGCCCGTTATTGTGGTTGTCAGTTAGTGGGAAAGTGTACCAAAAGTACACCATTCTGTACCGGTTTTCATTTTGCGGAACTTTTTGTGTCCGGAATTACTTTTCATGCATCTCAAACGCTCTTCTGCTTTAACCAACTCTAAACGCTCAATCCCTGTAGTCTATTTACTGCCTCCACAATAGCTAATGAGCAAATTATTTAACGGAATTGATATTTTACTTGATATAATACGGATTGTTAGCTAGAATAGTATATAATTTAGTCAACCCTATATTCTAAATGCTGACAAAAGGTTGATGGAATTCAATTTTGTTATTAGTTGATGTTTAAGGAATTAAAAGTAAATGTTTTTTTAGGAGACAGGTGATGTTTAAGGGAAATTTGTCGTGGAGTACTAATATTGTTTTGTTATTAATCTTTACCGGCAGTTTGGTCCAGGCTGCGGTGATCAATGTTCCTGGAGATTATACTATTATTCAGGATGCTATTAATGCTTCTTCTCCGGGGGATGAGATTTTGATCGCTGCCGGCGTTTATTACCAACGCGGCATAAAGTTGGATGATAAAAACATAACTATCCGGGGCGCAAATCCAGCCGATCCTTACGAGACGGTCATTGACGGCGAGAAGATCGAGGAAAGGCTGCTGGTAACGTTGGGCGGTGATGTTAGCACTATTGAAGGAATTACGTTTCGTAATGGTGTAGCACCAGGCGGAAACGGCGGAGCTGCTGCATTTTTAAGAGGTGCCAATACAAAATCGACATTCCGTAATTGCATCTTTACGGGCAATGATGCCGGCACCTGCCACATCGGAGCTGTTGACTGCGAGAATGGTACCTTTATTTTTGAAAATTGTATATTCCGAAAAAACAAATCAGGGGACACCGAATATGCGACTTCCGTAGGAATACTAGGCGCTGATGTGTCATTTGTTCAGTGTCTTTTTGAAGGTGATCTCATCGGTCCCAAGGTTGTGTATATTCAATCAACCAGTGAACCGGCAAAGGCCAGCTTTATCAACTGCACGTTTGCCAATTTTAGTGGCGGCCGTTTCATTTACGCCACTTGTTCAACGGGCACTACCACCGCCGATCTCGTTAACTGTGTCTGTGATGACAGCGCACCACTAAAACGTTCTGTTGCCGGAGCGGAAGTAAATTTATCAAAGTGCTTGTATCCGGGCGCAACCGGTGACAACATAGACAGTACCCCGGTTTTTAAGAATCCTGCTACGGGCGATTTCAGACTTAAACACGATTCACCCGGTATCGATGCCGCAGACAGCAGCACCCTTTTCAGCGCCGGTATAACAACCGATCTTAACGGCTTGCTTCGATACGTAAATTACTCCGGTGCTGACGACACCGGATCGGGACCTTACCCATACCTGGATATGGGGGCTTACGAAACTGCTTTTGATTGCAGTGTCGCCGGCGACATCGACTGTAACGGAAAAGTGGACATGCTGGATCTGGCGATAATGACAGGGAACTGGCTTTACGGCACAGAAAGCAATTAAAAAGCTAAGCAACTTTATAAAACATCGCTGTCATTTAATCCTCAGATGCCGATTTATTGAAATTCCTTGACTATCACAGGGGAATTCATTAATCTTTTACGTCTACATCGGCAATACCGTTAATCTGAAAGGAATCTTAATTGACTGAACAATCGCTCAAAAAACGTCTGGCATCGCTGGCCGGCAAACTCAAGGACAATCAGGTTGACGGCATGATCGTAACGTCAATGTCAAACGTAAGCTATCTGACGGGATTTATGGGCCACGACGCGTGGGCATTGGTTCTGGACAGGCGTGTGTGGCTGCTGACCGACAGCCGCTATACCGAACAGGCAAAAACCGAGTGCCCTTCCTGCAAGATCGTCCAGCGTAAAAAGAATCTCGCCGAAGAAGCGGCCAATATCCTCAGTCGAAACAAATCCGTAAAAAAACTCGCCGTCGAAGACACCGCAACTCTCGCAGTTTTTGCCAACATCAAAAAACACATCAAGCTGAAATTCAAAAAGACCGGCGGTATTATCGAATCGATCCGGACAATAAAATCCGACGATGAGATCGCCAATATTATAAAGGCCTCAAAAATCGCCGACGCATCGCTCGATCAGGTCATCAAAAAAATGCGTGTCGGCATGACCGAAAGCGATTTCGCTGGCATGCTCGATTATGAAATGCGTAAACGAAACTCCGTCGCCGCATTCGACGCGATAGTATGCTTCGGCCCTAACGGCTCACGAAACCACCATTTTCCCGGCCCGCGGAAGCTCAAAAAAAATGACACCGTACTCGTCGATTTCGGAGCGGTCTACAAAGGCTACCGCAGCGACAAGACACGCACCTTCGCAGTCGGCAAGGTAAACAAAACCTTTGCAAAGGCCTACGAAACCGTCGCCGCCGCACAGGCCGCGGCAATCAAACTAATCGCCGACGGCATAGCATTAAAAGACATAGACGCCGCCGCAAGAGAGGTAATCAAAGCAACCCAATTCCCCGTATACGGACACGGAACCGGCCACGGACTGGGCCTGGACATTCACGAACAGCCATTTATGTCGCACATAGCTAAAGGAAAACTCCAGGCCGGACAGGCGATAACCGTAGAACCCGGAATATACATACCCGGTAAATTCGGCATAAGAATAGAAGACGACATACTGGTAACAAAGACCGGCCATAAAATACTGACAAGAACAAACAAATCGCCGGAACTAAAAATAATAGCAGCAAAAAGCTAATTGCTATGGAGGCAAAAATGTCAAAATCAATGATCGGAATAATCGGCGGTTCGGGACTCGGGCAAACCCTGATTCATCACATAACCAATGTAAGGCATGAAGAAGTCGACACGCCCTTCGGCAAGCCCAGTGCGCCGATAGTGATAGGCGAGATGGCCGGCAAAGAGATTGCCTTCCTTAACCGTCACGGCGAATCACACACCTTTTGCCCGACGACGGTTCCGTACGCGGCAAATATTTTCGCCCTGAAAAAGCTCGGCGTCACCGCTATCATCGCAAGCGGAGCGGTCGGCTCGCTTCGTGAAGACATGGCCCCGAGAGATTTGATAGTGGTCGACCAGTTCATCGACAAAACCACCCAGCGTAAAAATTCTTTATTCGACGGTTACGGCGCGGTACACTGCGAGTTTTCCCACCCATGCTGCGAAAGACTCCGCCAGGCCATTATCGCCGCCGAGAAAAACACCGCCGTAAAAACCCACCACTTCGGCACGTACGTATGCATGGAGGGCCCGCAGTTCTCCACCCGCGCAGAATCTCTGATGCACAAAAGCTGGGGAGCCGACCTGATCGGGATGACCGCGATGCCCGAGGCAAAATTCGCCCGCGAAGCACAAATTTGCTATTCCTTGATCGCCCTTGCAAGCGACTATGACTGCTGGAAAGAACACGACGTATCCCTCGGCAAAAAGGAACTGCTAGCCGAAATAATCGGCCACCTCAACGCCGCGACAGCTAACGCGATAGAACTTATCGAAGAGGTACTAAAATGCGACGGCGACCTATTCTCCGACGATTGCTCGTGCAGAAAAAGCCTGGAACTGGCAGTATGGACAAATCCGGAATCGATAGACGAGCAAAAAAAGAAAGACCTCGCCCCGCTATTCGAATAGAAAAAAACTTAAGACTATTGATAAAACATTGCAAATCATGTATATATAGGGGCCGAATCGCTCATTATACAATTGTCATTATACATTTTAAGCTGCCCGAATGGGCAGTTTGATTAACGCTCAAGGGAATGAACATGTCAGAAACAAATTATAGCGGCCGACCTATCCGACTGGACAAATACCCGGAACTAACACCCACAGCGGTCATCGTCGGCCTTTTGATCGGATCGCTCATCACTGTCAGTATCGGTTATGCGTGTCTGGTTCTGGGGTTTTCGATAGAAGGCTCCGAGCTTGCCGCAATACTCGGGTTCGGCATTTTGCGCGGGATTCTCGGCCGCAGCAGCATCGTCGAAAACAACATCAACCAGACCATCGCCAGCAGCGTAAACGGCGCGTCGGCGGGCATGATGTTCACCGTACCGGCCCTGTTCATAATCGGCGAGACCGACTTTAGCCCCGTCCTTATGGTACTGTCGTGCATCGCAGGCGGAATCCTCGGAATATCGTTTATCATCCCCCTTCGAAAACAGATGATCGACTATGAAAGACTGACATACCCCGGAGGCGTAGCGGTCGCGACGATCCTGAAATCCCCCGGCGCAGGCATCACTAAAGCATACCTTCTGATTTTTGGTATAGTAATAAGCGGCCTGGTTTCTTTCAGCGCACAATACTGGAAATTTGAAAACCTCGACCTCGGCGCAATCTTCGGATTGCCGGATTACATGAACGGGGTTTTATATGTATCTCTAATGACCGTCGGCGTCGGCTTTATTGCAGGCAAAGGGGGCCTGAGCTTCATTATCGGCGGATTTGTCTGTTACTGGATTCTGGCACCGGTCCTAAACGCAATGGAACTTCTACCGACCCCCGAACAGCTTACAGAACTCGGCAGGACCATGCCGACATATCTCGGCAAGGACCTCTACCGCCCTCTCGGCATTGGAATGCTCATAGGCGGTGCGATGACCGGAATAGTCCTGGCCTTTCCACTGATAAAAGGCGCAGTCAAAAGCATGATGTCGGCAAAAGGGTCGTCGCTGTCGAAAGATGAAATGCCGATCAAGCTTTTGTACTTCGGCATCGCCGGCGCTGCCATCGCATTGTTTATAACCGCGATCCTGTCAACCAGCGAAGTCGGCATTGCCCGCGGTGCTTTGATGGCAGTCTTTGGAACCATCTGGATATGGGTCGCAGGCGTGATACTTTCCGAGTGCATCGGACGGACAAACTGGTCGCCGCTTAGCGGAATGACCCTCATCGCAGTGACAATACTTGTCGTAATCAGCAGCGGTATATCAGACTCTGGGTCTATTATCGCCTCGATAACAGTTGGCGCAGCCGCATGCGTAGCGATGGCACAGGCAACCGACCTTATGATGGACATGAAAACCGGATACCTTGTAGGTGCAAGCCCGAGGATGCAGGGCTACGGACAGTTGCTCGGCGTCTGGCTCGGGCCGATACTCGTTATAGTTATGATCTTCGTCCTGGACAAAGCATACGGACTCGGCAGCGAAAAACTCCCCGCCCCGCAGGGCAAGGTCCTGGCAAGCATGATACAGGGAATACAGGGCGGCGACATACCGCTAATGAAATATATTGCGGGAACCTCACTTGGAATAATGCTAAGCAGCGCCGCCAGCGGAGGACTCGGAATTATGGTAGGGCTCGGATTCTACCTGCCCTTCAATATCGTGCTGACTTACACCATAGGAACACTTTTACGAATACTCATCGACAAAGTAAAAGGCAAAAAATTCAGTGAAGAAGCAGGCATACCAGTCGCCGCCGGTCTCATCGTAGGAGAGGCCCTCGTTGGAGTCGGATTCGCGCTTTACTACGTTATCGATTGGCAGAGGATACTGCAATATGTGTCTTTTTAAATTTGAATTTATTTGAAATTTATTGCTTAAACTTTCGGACTTGCTGTAACGCAAGCTAAGGATTATATCATGAAAAAAATTGGATACTTACTAATCACCGCAGGTTTTCTCGTAGCCGCTTTGATCGCCGTGATTGACACGAAAATAATCAACTGGGTGCACTTCATACCCGCCCTTGCCGTAGGGATTGTCGGCGTTGTATTGGTTCGCATATACGAACACGCCCACCGCACATCAGAAGACAAAATCACCGGCCGCCTGGCAGACATCGAAACGAGCATATCGTCAATTGCAAACAAGATTTCCTCGCTCTGCGCGGGCATTGATTCGATGGACACATATCACGTACGCAATGAAATCGACGAGTTATTCACTGCCGACATCATCAAATTTGTCGACGCCAGGCAGGCGATAGCACAGGTATACGGGTTGCAGGAATACGCAGACGCCATGAGTTATTTTGCCTCGGCAGAGCGTGCGATAAACCGGGCATGGTCGGCATCGACAGACGGATACGCAAACGAAGTAAACACATCACTGCAAAAAGCAAACGAATACTTCGGCATCGTAAACGAAAAAATAATCAATCTAAAAGCCTATAAACAGGCATAACGTAAAAAAAAAACGAAAGCTTATTCCATACTTTAAACGGGAGGAAAATTAAATGCAGGAATACCGGCAAATCAGCATCAGCGTCACAGACCCGATAAGCGAGGCAATAGAAAGAACAAAGTTAATTCTATTTTCACCTTTTGAGATGTCGAAATGGTTCGTAATCGGTTTTTGTGCATTCCTGGCATATCTCGGCCAGCAAGGCTCGCCTAATTTCAGCTACAGTAAAGAAACGAGGAATTATCGAGAAATACCGGATACGGTCTCGGCTCATCTGCCTCTTATAATTACTATCGCTGCTATTGTAGTAGTCTTGATTATTGCCTTTGCCGCCCTTTTCTGCTGGCTGTCCAGCCGCGGCCGATTCATGTTTCTGCATTGCGTGGCAAAAAATGTCGCCGAGATCAAAGTACCCTGGTCTACCTTTCGCAACGAGGCAAACAGCCTCTTTCTTTTCCGTTTGTCAGTTGGGGCAATATTATTCATAATACTCGCCCTTGTCGTCGGAACGGGATTCCTGGCGGCTATGCTTATCCGTGGCCAGGAGCAAGTGATTCTGGGAATAGTGCTTTTTGTAGTGCTTGCTCCTTTACTCCTATGCTTGTTTCTGACATCGGCAGTAACCTTGAAATTCACGAAAGATTTCATCGTCCCGATCATGTACCGCCAGCGATGCACATGCGTTGAAGCCTGGAGCCGGTTCTGGCCGGTACTGACCTCCAACAAGGGCAACTTCACACTTTACATACTATTTCAGATCGTAATAAGTATCGTGATTTCGGCCATTATTGTTATAATCGTCCTCATAACATGCTGCATAGCCGGATGCCTTTTGGTCATCCCATACATCGGATCGGTACTAATGCTTCCGCTAAGCGTTTTCCAGCGTTCATACTCACTCTGTTACATACGTCAGTACTCACCCCAATTCAACGTACTGGAAAACCTCCAGCAGGTAATATATGAGTCGTAACTAAACAAAAAAAGCGGGTCGACAAATATCAAACATGTCGCCCGCATAAAGCTAATGGCTAACGGCTAACGGCTTATAACTCTCTCATCGCCAGCGGCTTGCCGAGTATTTCCGAATAAATAATCGCCTTACGAATATTCTCTTTCTCGAGCAGTTCCAGAAGCACCGAGCCTGCCTGCGGCATAACTTCAACTTCCAATACAGGCTCCTGGGCCATCGGTTTCGGTGCCATCGGTATTTTTTGTGCCTTCTGCCGCTGAACTTTTTTAGGGCTTCTTAGCGCAGCATGATTTGCCTTCTGCATCTGGGCCTCTTCCATTGCGTCATGCATTGCCTTCTTCAAAGATGCAATGGTCCCTTGATGCTTTGGCTCAGGCTTAACCCGCTCGGCATCAGGCATTTCATCACGAACCCGCTCGTCGGCAGGCATCGTATCACGAACCCGCTCAATCGGCGCAGTCTGCGACATGGATCTGTCACGCCGCTGCGGCGCAGGCGCAGAAGAATCCGGAATCGCTTTATACCGCATCTTAGCTTCCTGCTGCCCCGGCGTTGACCTTTGTTTTTCACGCAGCTTGCGATCCTGTCTCGCAGCGGCGATAACCTTTCCTATCCCGCTGATTATCCAGATAAAAACAAAAACAACAGGCACAACCCAGCTGAAATC
>JAIPFN010000239.1 GCA_021736615.1 Phycisphaerae bacterium
CTTGAGAATTCCGTATGGCCGCATTATTCTTACGGAGACAATGAGCAGGGATGGGTCGTTCAAAATGATTCGTTCGGCAGCGCTGCAAATCTCTATGTGATCTCGTTTGACGCCCCCGTAGAAGCAGCTCCGATTCCGGTTCCTGGTGCAGGACTACTCGGAATGCTCGGAATGGGCATTACCGGCTGGCTAAAACGCAGAAAAACCTTGTAGGATCCTCATCCGACAAAGGCCGGAGCAAGAGGAGGAGGGAATCTTCTCCGGCCTTATTTTAATACTCGAGCCGTATCTTGTAATAAGATGCGGCTCTTTTTTTGCCCGCTTTTCGCATTACGCCTTAGCCGGTTTCCATACCGTCTTTAACCTGGCGGCAATGCTTTCTGAACCATCCTGGCAGATCGAATGAATCGCCGTTTTCGTTTCTGCCTGATCGGCGGTAATACAGGTTTCGACGTTTACCGGCCTGCCCAGGGACACCTCGGATTTAAAAGCAATATCTATCTCAGCGGGGACATATTCGGCTAGAACCTCCTGCGGCATCGACTCGGTCGCCCAGGTCAGGTATATACTATTATTAATATGGTTGTTCAGATCGATCTCGGCGAACCTTGGTTCAAAAGTTTTGCTGAACTGACATTCAGCCAGTTGGTCTATTTCCAAAAAGTCTGTTTCCAGTGCCCGTTTCGGGTTAACCGGAATATCGCCCAGTGCACGGTTTGGACGTAGCGGTCTTCTCCGGTTAAGGTCGACAACCAGCCAGCCGCTCGAAGCAGCAGCGATAACTACGCCTGCCGAATCGGTAATCTCAAAATCACGAAAACACATAAGCCCCTTACCGCCGCTCGGCCAGGTGGCAACGGTTATCTCCTCGTCCCATCGCGGATAACGGTTCACCCGGACAGACAACCGGCCAAGAAACCATGCAAGCCCGTTACCGGCAAGATCATTAACGCCAAAGCCAAGCTTCATCGCATGTTCGGCGGCGATGTCCTGAAGAATATTCATAAGAGCCTGCCCGCCAAGAACACCATGAACACCAACATCACTAAGACGAACACAATATTTTTTTGTCAACAAAGGCAAATCCAAGGAACTGCTCCTGAAAAAAAATAGTTAAGCTTAAAGCAATAGTTTGGAGATAGTTTCACCAAACTCAGTCGCAGCGTGCGGCCCGTTTGCCGTTACGATCATGCCGTCCTGCTCGACATCGTTAGCGGTATAGTTTGCGCCAAGATCGGCAATCGCATCGCCTTCGCTCTCGAAGCACGTCGCCGTCTTTCCTTCAAGCAGCCCGGCATTTGCAAGTATCCTCGGTGCGATACAGATCGCCGCGATCACCTTGCCCTTATTGTAAGTATCTTTGGCAAGGTCCAGGGCGACTTCGCTGTCGTAATATTCCATCGCTCCGCCGCCGCCGACAAAGATAACCGCGTCGTAATCGTCCGCCGAAACGTCATCGATAAGCACGGTCGATTCGGCATTGCGGCCGAGCTTGCCCTTGCAAGTACCGACGATGGAACTGGCGACGGTGGTTGCAACGCCGGCTTCTTCCAGGGCCGCCTGGGTGTCAAATAACTCCTCGTCGCGAAAAATTTCCTTAGCTATAATAAGAACCGCTTTTTTATCAGCCATTTGTATTCCCCTTTCTATAATATTGTTTTCGGACAATTGTATCGATTTGTTAATAATATACCGGCAAGTCCGCAAAAACAAAGGATAGAATAATATTTCTGTTAGAGCAAGTGCCCATATTTGCCGATATAAGAATCTCTTTATTGTTTTATTGGAATTTTTATGCCGTTAATGAGACGTCACAAATATATGCTTGTTGCCATTGGCTTTTACTGGCCGGCAATATTTATCGCTACGCACATACCGATACCGAGTGACCTTATTCGCAACGCAGGAATGTCCGATAAAACCATGCATTTCCTCGCCTATCTTGCCCTTGTCTCAATAGCCTGGTTTGCCGTAAGCCCATTCGAGAAGGTCGACTGGAAAAAAAGCAAGGTCTGGATCATACTCGCCGCCGTCGTCTTGTACGGCGCATTCGACGAATGGCTGCAGGGTTTCGTCGGAAGAAGTCCTGACGTGCTCGATTTCGTTTATGATGTCTCCGCCGCTTTGACTGCCCTTGTTATAATGACTTTCCTGACCTTCTGGCCGGCAGTGCTGACCCTGGCAACATTCTTCATATTCGCGATAACCTGCCTGACTAGCCCGAACATCACTTTCCAGAACGAATACATAAATTCGGCATTTTTCTTCCTGGCATACGCGTTTTTCACACTGGTATGGATACAGTCGTCGCAGAGAATATGGAACATAAAAAGGTCTCAGGCCAAATGGTTCATAAGTTCGATAGGCGTCCCAGCCGCCGCACTGACGGCAATGACCGGCCTGTCACTGGCATTCGGAAAAGAATTCTGGCCCCTGAACATAATAACAGCAGCATTGGCAATAATAGCAGCAACAGCAACAACCTACCTGACCACAAAAATATGCAACAAGAAAACAAAAAACTAACAAATCATCGTTAATTTCTGGATTCAAATCAAACTTGCGGTTATATTACCCTAATGACAGTTTTTCATTACTTAGCGGAAACGGGGCTATAAATGCCGGATAGATTAAGTTTTCATAACGAACCAATTATTATTGATTCCTGGAAGCGAGACGACACGTATGAGGGTGTTTATCCGTCCGGGGCCAGAGTCAAGGATGCATATTTCTCCCCCGACAAGCCTAAGGAAAATTGCATCAAACCAGACTGGCGGTATTTGTTTAAGTTGTCCCGGGGCGTTTACGAACCGGGGCGAGGTGAATTCCCATGGCAGTTCTGGTGTGAGATAATTGCATATAGATTCGCCTGTGTCATTGGCGTAAAAGTCCCACCTGCTCACATCGGTTTAAGCAAAGCATACAAAGAAGGTACTGACACTTACGCTGCTCTGATTGAATGGTTTTACGATGACAGCATAAAGGGCTATATACCTGGCGGTCAGTTTATGCAACTCCATATCAAGGGCTACGACCGTGTAAAGGGCGAAAAGCACAATTTGACAACGATTTTAAGCACGATAGGTAGCGATAAATTTTGGTTAGACTATTGGGCTCAAGTTTTAGTTTTTGACACCCTCATTGGCAACACTGACCGCCATCAGGACAATTGGGGTTTAACTTACAATAAGACCATAAAAGGCAGAGAAATGTCATTTGATATTAGTACCTCTCCTGCGTTTGACAATGGAACAGCATTAGGCTATGAAATATTAGAAGAAGATTTGCATAAATTTGATGATACTGGTAAAATTAAACGTTATCTTAATCACAGAAAAGCCAAACACCATATGAAATGGTCGTTGGAAGATGCCGAGCAAATACGTTTTTACGAATTTATTAAGAAATTTGTTGATGCTTACCCTGAAATTCGCCCTGTGGCTGCAAAGTGTTTAAATTTCAGCCGCCAACAAGTCGAAGAACTATTGGCACCGTTAGTTAATGCCGTTTCCGAACCTAAATTTAAATTGACACAGAAACGACTTGATTTTATGTTAAAACTGATTTCCGGGCGTAAAAAGATCTTGGAAGAAACCCTTAAGTTATGAGATGTATCGAACATATAGTTGAACCGGACAAGCTTTTGCTTTCCTGGCAAACCTCAATGCCCGGCAAGTGCAGACAAAGAATGTTTATTGCCGAACTGATACGCAAGGGTAATGATGCCGATCTGGTATATCTAAAGGAAAGCCCCGAATTTGCAAAAGCTCAAGATTCAGGTTTTTCCGGATACCCTGGTTTTACCATAGAAAAGACAACTCACGAAAATGTTTTAGCATCTTTTATGAAACGATTGCCGCCACGCAGCCGTGGTGATTTCGGTCGTTTCTTAAATGCCTTAAGATTGAAAGAGGATGTCAATATTTCTGACTTTGCACTTCTGGGGTACTCGGGCGCAAAATTACCAGAAGACGACATTACAGTTATCAATCCCTTGGATAACGCTTCGCCTCCTTTTGAGTTAATGCTGTATATTCAGGATTACAAATATTATATGGAGTCGATACCTCGTACCGAACTAACTACGGAGATGCAGGCATCCTTTGAACCCGAATCTGACAACGAAAATGATCCACAGGCAATAAGGATCATGATTAACGGCATCAAGGTCGGATATGTCTGCCGAGGTCTAACGGCTTCTTTTCATAAGTGGTTAAACGCTGGACACAAAATCTCCGCCTATGTCGAACGAATAAATGGCACAGAACACAAGCCTAAGATATTTATCTTTGTATCAGTCCGCTAGCTAAGCCCCTCAATCCATCGCGAAGCTCCACTTTACTCTTTTGTATGAGTTCAGCAGTGCATTTTCGTCGGCGACGAAGGTTTTGCCCTTCTTTTCGACGGCATCTATGAAATACACAAAATCGAACTGCGATTTTTCGGTCCCTTTGTTTTCGGCGAAGCATTTGACAATCTCGTTCGCCGGAAGCGTCTTTCTACCGGCCATCTCTACAAGGTTGAGTTTAAGCCCATCTTTGCCCTCAGCCGGTCGATAGCTCCTCCACACCAGCTCGGTACAGACAAGCTTATCATCCGTTGCGAAATCGAAATTGTAATCGTAGGGTTTATCCAGGTACCCAAACGCCTCGATAATCGCCTGGGCCTTGGCCTTTTTGCCCAGCTTAGGCCGGATCGCCGCCATATAATCCCCAAACGCACCCGAAAGTGTATTAAGTATCACACCGGGCTTACAAGCCTCGATAACGCGGTACTTTTCCAAATCAGTTCCCTTAGTATACCGTTTCCACCGGGTCGGATATTTGCCGGCAAGATATTCGGCGAGCGAGACATCCTTTTTCGCCAGCGAACTAACAAATTGATTAACCGTCGGATCGTCAAAAAACTTATTAAACTTGTCCCTGTCGCCGATATATAAAATCGCATGCGGCCAGAAACCCGGCAGCCCCACATTACTCAAATGCCAGTTCTTCCGCGAAATCATAATATCGCCCGGCAAAAGAGCCTTGTCCATTTCCTCCTGCTGCTTTTGGGTTATCAGGTAAGTCGTCCCCCGCCGAACACGCGTCTCACCCATAAGAAGCGCAACCTTTTTCTGCGCCGGATACCACGCATGGCCGACCGCCTTGGTCAGCACCTCCATATCGCTCTTGACGGTAAGTTTTGCAAGAGCCACCTGCGACTGGTCGTCGATAAGAGCAACCTCCTGGGCAACCTTATCCCAAAGCCGCCCGCATCCGGCCTCCTTCGCGACGTCTTTACCCTTTAGCCCCTTGTTTATCCACGTAAAATAGTGCTTGCCGGCGAGCACTCTCGAAGAATCCCTCGCCCCCTGAAACTGCCGGCGAAACATGCTGAACGAATCGGCACCCAGGTGATTTTCGGCATGGGGAGTATCGAGAAACTTGACGACATTCGGATACTCGAGAACCAGCTTGATAAACCGCGTGCTCTTTTCGTACAGCGAAAGCTCGGCGGCAAAGGTCAGCAGAAAACTCCTGTGATGATAACTCGCCTGGGCAGGTGAAGGATCAAACCGGTACCAGTCCTCATAAAACAAACGGATCTGATCCAAAGCGATCGCATAGTTATAAAGCCCGACCCATATATCGCGAAGCTGTTTTTCCTCATCCGGTTTGAGCACCCGGTTCTTGTCGTCGCCGAAGCTGGCCGAATACTCCTCAAGCAAAACAATATACTCCTCGATAGCCGCGTCATACCTCTGATAGTCATCCAGGTCCACCTCGAACGCCGCGTTAAATTGCGAGCGAGAAAGCGATGTCAGCGCCGATGGCTTTTGACTCCAGTACACCCCAAGCCGAACCAGCAAAACCAGCGAGATCAAGATCGAACAAAAAAGCACCCGCTTTCTAATCCTTACGCCCTTTTGAGTTAGTCGAACCGCCGAACCCTCGACGACACGACCGGCGATCATCAGCCCAAACGCACCGATGCTCGCGGCAAGCAAGACCTCGAGCATCGTAGGCAGCCAGCGCCAACCATACGCCCCGGCATAATACCCAAGCGATGCACCGACTGCGCACAAAAAAAGACACAGTCCGGAATAATAAAGAAAATTCCCAACCTTAACCTTGCGGTCAGTTGCGGTAACCTCACAAGCCGACCCCGCCTTTTTAGCAGTTTGTTTGTCTTCCATAAACAACATTCAAACAAATAAAGCCCAAAAAATCAAGAAAAATCATAAAGTGCGGCCCTCCGCGTGGAATGCGCAAAAAAATAACCCCTTAAATCATTTGAAATAAGGAGTTACAAACCAATGCGGATGAGAGGATTTGAACCTCCATGGGGTTAACCCCCACTGGCACCTGAAGCCAGCGCGTCTGCCAATTCCGCCACATCCGCAACGGAATTGCTAATAGTACAGTTTTAACCGGATTCGTCAAGCGTTTTTTGTCGATTTAGGCCCAATAAATAAACTTTCGACGAGATAATAATGAAAAAATCACCCGGACACCATTATTTTGTCTTGCTATAGACCCAAAACATTCGATATAAATACTAACTTATACATTTTTTCAGAACGGAATCATAAATAATATTATACATGGAGTATCTGATATGCTGCTTTACGTCATCCGCTTTATCTTTCTAATCACCATCGCATCTTTCCTTTTCGTCGGAATTACCTATTACCAGGAGCAGCAGGAACGCACTCCTACCTCCGAGGATCTCTATGCCAAGGCCCTCGAATTTGAGAACCAGGGACTGTTCCAGGAATCCAGCAAGTTATTCCGACAGTCCCTGCAAGCCGATAAAGGCCAGAAAATCGAAGGCAAGGGCGTATTGTATATATTCATCATCGGCTTATGTGCCGCCGCCTTTGTCATCGCCATTGACTGGCTGACTCCGAAAAAGTCTATCAATGCTCTGGCAGGCATATTCTTTGGCCTGCTCGTCGGCGTTCTTATCAGCTGGGCAATGTCGCCAGTCCTTGAGATGATGAACACGCTCTACTTCCACCTGATCCCATACGCCCTACAGATGGCCAAGTGGATCATGGGAATCTGCATCAGCTACCTGGTAATAAGCATGGTTATCCAGACAAAAGACGACGTACGCTTTGTCATCCCGTATGTCGAATTCTCCCGACAGACCAAGGGCCTCCGCCCGCTGGTACTGGACACATCGGTCATCATCGACGGCCGCATACTCGACATTTGCGACACCAAGCTTTTCGACAGCACACTCATAGTTCCGCGTTTCATCCTCAACGAACTCCAATTGATGAGGGACTCTCCCGA
This sequence comes from Phycisphaerae bacterium, assembly GCA_021736615.1. The sequence goes on from JAIPFN010000239.1 coordinate 7,284, forward strand.
CAAGATGAAACGCAATCGAGGCAGACGCGGCCTGGACATGCTGAACAAGCTGCAGGCAAACCCGCTGGTCGACGTAGAGATCGACGACACTCCGCCTCCGGGCGTAGAACCAAACGCACCGGTCGACCAGAAGCTCGTCGCATTCGCAAAGAACTGCGACGGCAGGATGGTGACCAACGACTACAACCTCAATAAAGTCGCCCAGCTCCGCGGCGTTGACGTATTAAACATCAACGACCTGGCAAACGCCATGAAAACCGTTACACTGCCCGGCGAACTGATGGATATCAAGATCATCCGAGCCGGCGACGAAGCAAATCAGGGCATCGGATTTATGGACGATGGAACAATGGTCGTAGTAGAGGGAGCCCGCGACAAGATCGGAGATTTCATCCAGATTTCCATCACAAGCTCGCTGCAGACATCGGCAGGAAGAATGGTATTCGGAAAATTTGAAAAAACCCTGAAACCGGCAAAAGGCTAAAATAAAAACAACCAACAGTCGCAATAATAACCCAACTCAAACTGACCGATTTGGTCAGTTTGAAATGAATAATGATTATTGAATGTATAATGATGGATTCGGCCTTGCGGCCAAGGCTATTTCATTAAAAAACGCCACGCAACTACTTAATCTGCAAGGCTTTATGGTATATCCCAAAGCGTTTTCGGTCGGATTGAGTAACTCAAAAGGCATATTGCGATCATAACATCAAAACAAGCTTAGACAATATTTTTAAATTTTAATCTGTCATTTGCTTGCATCCCGATTTCACATCGGGGTTGCTTTTTACATTTTAATTTTTGATTTAATAATAATCCGGGTAATCTGCTTATCCGCGGATAAATAATATTGAAATCTCCGTCTTCTTCAGTTATCATCGTTTTTGAATCGGGGCTTACGGCATGATGCCGGTCTCAGGCGATATTTTGGCGTATTATTTAAGGATGAATAGCGATGATCTCATCAAAAACCGACGGAAATGTTCCCGTAATTTCAGTTTCAGCTACCCATCTTCCAGAAGCATGGGAAAAAGCAGTTATCGCCGTATGGGAAAACGGAATGGACGTAAAGACCCAGTACGACCAGCCGGATTCCAAACCCAGCAAAGACGCTACTGTCATGATCTGTGTGGAAACCCCGTTCGCCGAACCCCGCATCCACAAGAATTTTCCCGGCGGACCGGAAGAACTCGAGTCCTACCGCCAGGAAGTAATCTCCGGCATACACGACCACTGGATAGACCCCGCCGCCGGTAAGTGGACATACACCTACCACGAACGTCTGTTTGCATACAACCCGGTCGAGGACATCCGCGACGCCAATACACCCAAACCCTTCGTCCCCTTCGATCAGATAAAATACATAATAGACTCCCTAGCCGACTGCCACCACACTCGGCGTTCACAGGCGATAACATGGATGCCGACTGCCGACCCAAAGACAGACGACCCGCCATGCCTCCAGCGAATCTGGTGCAGACTCGTCACTGCCGAAAACGGCGAACTGTCGCTGAACATGAACACCCACTGGCGTAGTCGCGACCTATACAGAGCCTGGTACATGAACGCTTACGCGCTGACGGACCTCCAGCGAATCATAGCCGCCGAAATCTCCAAAAAGATCGGCAAACCAGTTAGCATAGGCAGATACGTAGACATCAGCGACTCGCTGCATATATACGGTTCGTCGCTGGACAACGCCGAAGTCGAGATCGCAAAAATGAAATCGACATCGTTCAAAGATCGCGCCTGGGAAACTACCCACCCGGCCTTTGAGATGATGACAGAAGAAGCAAAACAAAAGCTAGCCGAAAACCCCGACTGCTACGCAAAACCAAACAACTAAATAATGTACCGCCGGCATCTTGCCGGCATTGTTATTCGTACTACGGGCGTCTTGCCCGCAGTTTACACTTTCCGATTTGAACACCCAGTAACCAATAAAGATCGCATCATCAGAACCGCTTGAAAATCGCAAAAATTCGCATCTCCGACCCCCAAAAAAATACACCCAAAACAAAAA